>NZ_QHHV01000172.1:0-79089 GCF_003947245.1 Actinoplanes sp. ATCC 53533
TGCCGAACGTGTCGGGTTTGCCGGACGTATCGGGCGGGCCGGGCTTGCCGGATGGGTCGCGCCTGCCGGATGTATCGGGCTTGTCGGATGAGCCGCGTTTGCCGAACGTGTCGGGTTTGCCGGACGTATCGGGCGGGCCGGGCTTGCCGGATGGGTCGCGCCTGCCGGATGTATCGGGCTTGTCGGATGAGCCGCGTTTGCCGAACGTGTCGGGTTTGCCGGATGTATCGGGCAGGCCGGGCTTGCCGGATGGGTCGCGCCTGCCAAACGTGTCGGGTTTGTCGGATGGGTCGGGCGTGCTGGGCGGGTCGGGTTTGTCGGGCCGTTACGGTGACGACCTCGACCGGCGGCTGGCCGAGGCCACGGGCTGGCCGGTGCTGGTGGAGAATGACGCGACCGCCGCCGCCGTCGGGGAGTACTGGGTGGCCCGGGTCGAGGCCACCCGGCCGTTCGCCGCGCTCTACATGGGCAGTGGCATCGGGGCCGGCATCGTGCTCGACGGCGTGGCACTGCGGGGCCGGCACGCCAACGCCGGCGAGTTCGGCCACCTCTGCCTTCAGGTCGACGGCCCGGCCTGCTGGTGTGGCAGCCGCGGGTGTCTTGAGGCTCTCGCCGGGCCGCAGGTGGTCGTCGAGGCGGCGCTGGCCGATCCGGTGGCCGCCGGTGAGGCCGGGCTGGAGCGGGCCGCGCGGCGGAGCACGATCGCCGACTTCGCCGCCGTGGCCCGCGCGGCGCGCGCCGGTGCGCCCGGCTGCCGCGCGCTGCTGGAGGAGTCGGCCCGTTACGTCGCCGCGGCCGCCGAGTCGGTGGTCAATCTGCTCGACGTCGACCTGCTCGTGCTCACCGGCCCGGGGTTCGCCGCGGCGTCGTTCGTGTACGGTCCCGCGATCACCGACCGGATCGCGGCGGCCAGCGCCCGCACCTGGCGACGGTCCGTCTCGGTCACCGTGTCGCTGGCCGCGGCGACCGCCTCCGCCACCGGCGCGGCCGCCCTGGTGCTGCAGTCGTCCCTGCGCGGCTGACCGCCTGGGTCCTGACCTGCCTAGGTCTGCCGGGGCTGTCGTCCGATCCGCCGTCCGGCCGAGATGGCGAGGCGGCGAGGTGGCGAGGCGGCCCGTGGTCCTCGCCGGCTCGTGGTGCGACCCATTATTAAGTCGCTTAAGTTAGTGAAGTTCATATCTTGACTTACCTAAGAAACATGCCGGACTCTATTGGGAGCGCTCCCATCATATTGATACCCACGCATCGCGTCCCGGAGAGGAGAGCCTCGATGAAGCACCGCGTCGCCCTCGTGGCTACGGCGGCCGCCGTCCTGGTCATCGCAGGCGGAACGGCGGCGGTGTCCACCGCGTCGGCCGCCGCCACCGGTTGCTCCGCCACCTACACGGTGGTCAGCCAGTGGCAGGGCGGGTTTCAGGGCGGTGTGTCGTTCACCAACCTGGGCGACCCGCTGACCAGCTGGAAACTGGAGTTCGACTTCCCCGGCGCCACCCAGCAGGTCAGTCAGGGTTGGAACGCGACCTGGACCCAGTCCGGTGCCCACGTCACCGCCACCAGCCTGGGCTGGAACGGCGCCGTGCCCACCGGCGGCACGGTGTCGTCGCTCGGCTTCACCGGCTCGTGGAGCGGCAGCAACCCGCCGCCCACCTCGTTCAGCATCAACGGCCGTGCCTGCAACGGCAGCCCTTCGACCCCGCCCACGACCCCGCCCACCACTCCTCCGTCCACGCCGCCGCCGGGTGGTGCGGCGCCGGCGCTGCACGTCTCCGGGAACAAGCTGGTGACCGCCGCCGGGAAGACCTACCGGCTGCTCGGTGTCAACCGGTCCAGCGGCGAGTTCGCCTGTGTGCAGGGCAAGGGCATGTGGGACGGCAGCCCGACCGGCCAGGCGGGCATCGACGCGATGAAGGCCTGGAACATCCACGCGGTGCGGATCCCGCTCAACGAGGACTGCTGGCTCGGCCTCTCCGGCTCGCCCAGCGGCGCGGCGTATCAGAGCGAGGTCAAGGCCTACGCCGACGCGCTGGCCGCCAACGGGATCACCCCGATCATCGACCTGCACTGGACCCACGGCCAGTACACCGGCAACATCTCGGCCTGCGCCGACGTCAACGCGACCTGCCAGAAGCCGATGCCGACCATGCAGTACACGCCGCAGTTCTGGACCGGCGTGGCCACCATGTTCAAGGGTAACAACGCGGTCGTCTTCGACCTGTTCAACGAGCCCTATCCGGACGCCTCCAACAACTGGTCCGACATGACCGCCGCCTGGAAGTGCCTGCGGGACGGTGGCACCTGCACCGGCATCACCTACGAG
Source organism: Actinoplanes sp. ATCC 53533 (assembly GCF_003947245.1). NCBI lineage: Bacteria > Bacillati > Actinomycetota > Actinomycetes > Micromonosporales > Micromonosporaceae > Actinoplanes > Actinoplanes sp. ATCC 53533. The sequence continues at coordinate 2,318 of NZ_QHHV01000172.1, forward strand.
GTCGCCGGCATGCAGGACCTGCTCGACGCGGTCCGGGCCACCGGCGCCACCAACGTCGTCATGACCGCCGGCCTCACCTGGACCAACGACCTGAGCCAGTGGCTGGCCTACAAGCCGGCCGACCGCACCGGCAACCTGATGGCCTCCTGGCACACCTACAACTTCAACGCCTGCGTCACCGCCGCCTGCTGGGACAGCCAGATCGGCGCCGTCGCCGCGCAGGTGCCGGTGCAGGCGGGCGAGATCGGCCAGGACACCTGCGCGCACGACTACATCGACAAGGTGATGGCCTGGGCGGACGCCAACGGCGTCGGGTATACGGCCTGGACCTGGAACCCGTGGGGCTGCACCGGCGGCAACGTGCTCATCGACGACTTCAACGGCACCCCGACCAAGACCTACGGCGAGGGCTTCAAGGCCCACCTGCTGACCGTCAACCCATAGACCTCCATCCCGCCCCCGAAAACCCGGCCGGTCCGCCACGCTCCCACCGTGACGGGCCGGCCGGCCAGGGCGGCCCGCGGCGCTGTCGCGCCCAGCATCGGAAGGAACGACCATGTCGCGAAGGTTCCGCTCGATCCTGCTGGCCGCGGCCCTCGTCGCCGTCGCCGCTGTGCCGGCGTTCACGGCGGCCCGGCCCGCGCTCTCGGCCGCCGCCCCGGTCCGGATCATGCCGCTCGGCGACTCCATCACCGCCGGGCCCGGGTGCTGGCGCGCCGTCCTCTGGCAGCGGCTGCAGACCTCCGGCCAGACCGGCGTCGACTTCGTCGGCGGGGTGTCCGACGGCGGCGGCTGCAACCCCGGGTACACCTACGACACCGACCACGAGGGCCACGGCGGCTACTCGGCCACCGGCATCGCCGCCAACGACCAGCTGCCGCCGTGGCTGGCCGCGGCCCGGCCCGACGTCGTCATGATGCATCTCGGCACCAACGACATGTGGGGCGGCTACCTCCCGCTGGCGGACAAGCTGGCCGCGTTCACCAAGCTGGTCGGCCAGATGCGCGCGAACAACCCCGACATGAAGATCATCGTGGCGCAGATCATCCCGATGAGCGCCGCGGCCTGCGCCACCTGCCCGGCCGACGTGGTGGCGCTCAACAACGCGATCCCGGGCTGGGCCGCGGGCCTGACGACGGCACGGTCGTCGATCACCGTCGCGGACCTGTGGACCGGCTACGACGCGGTCGCGGACAACACCGACGGGGTGCACCCGAACAACGCCGGCTTCCAGAAGATGGCCGACCGCTGGTACCCCGCCCTCACCAAGGTCCTCGCCGGAACCGGGCCGACGACGCCGCCGACCACGCCGCCCACCACGCCGCCGACCACGCCGGCCGGTGGATGCGGCGCGGCCTATCGCGTGGTCTCGGAGTGGACCGGTGGCTTCCAGGGCGAGGTGACCGTGCGCAACGGCGCCACCGGGCCGTCGTCGGGGTGGAGCGCGGCGTTCAGCTTCGCCGACGGTCAGCGGATCAGCCAGGCATGGAACGCTACGGTCGTGCAGAGCGGCGCCGCGGTCAGTGCCCGGGACGCCGGCTGGAACGGCGCGCTGGCCGTCGGTGCCACCGCCACCTTCGGCTTCGTGGCCTCGTCGAACGGCACGAACGCGCGGCCGGCGGTGACCTGCGCCCTCACCTGACGACCGTCACCCACCGCTCAGGACGACCCGTCACCCACCGCTGAGGACGTTCGTGGTCCACTGCTCAGGTTGACCGTCACCCATTGCTCAGGAGGACCGCACCGGTGCTGACCGACCTCTCCGGCGACGAACTGCTCGCGTACCGCAGCACGCAGACCGACCCCGCCGACTTCGACGACTTCTGGGCGAAGACCCTGGCCGAGGCCGCGACGCACGACCTCGACGTGAGCCTGACCGAGGTCGATACCGGGCTCACCACCGTGGTCACCCACGACGTCACCTTCCGCGGCTTCGCCGGCCAGCAGGTGCGGGCCTGGCTGCGGCTGCCCACCGCCGCGACCGGGCCGCTGCCCACGGTCGTGCAGTACGTCGGCTACGGCGGCGGGCGGGGCAATGCCCTGGAGAACCTCTTCTGGTCCTCGGCCGGCTTCGCGCACCTGCTGATGGACTCGCGCGGGCAGGGCTCCGGCTGGAGCGCCGGCGACACCCCCGATCCCGGGTCGGGCGCTCCGCAGGGGCCCGGCGTGCTCACCCGCGGCATCGGCGACCCCGCCGACTACTACTACCGGCGGCTGTTCACCGATGCCGTACGCGCGGTCGACGCGGCCCGGTCGCTCGACCAGGTCGACCCGGACCGGGTGGCCGTCGTCGGCGGCAGCCAGGGCGGCGGAACGGCGCTCGCGGTGGCCGGGCTGCGGTCCGACCTGGCCGCGGCGGTGGCCTTCGTCCCGTTCCTCTGCGACTTTCCCCGGGCCACCCGGATCACCGACGCCTACCCCTACCGGGAGGTGGCCGACTACCTCGCCGTGCATCGCGACAGCGTGGAGCGGGTGCATCGGACGCTGGCGTACTTCGACGGGGTCAACTTCGCGCGCCGGGCGGGCGCGCCCGCGTTGTTCTCCGTCGCGCTGATGGACGCGGTCTGTCCGCCGTCGACGGTCTGCGCGGCCTACCAGGAATACCGCGGCGAACGGGAGCTGCAGGTCTGGCCGTACAACGGGCACGAGGGCGGCGGCATCCTCGACGAGGCGCGCGCCCTGCGATTCCTCCGCGACCGCCTGGGCACCGCCGGCTGACCGTTGTCAGGTCGGGTCGGGTGCCAGCACGGCCAGGGGGCAGGCCGTGCGGCCGACGAGTGCCCGCACGGTGTCACCGAGCGGGCACTCGCCGGCGGGCAGCGGCCTGCTGCAGGCGGCCACCACGATCATCGAGGCCGTCGCACTCAACGCCGTGAGCGCGGGCACCGTCTCGCTGTCGTGGCGGATCTCGCGCTCGGCGGCGTCGGCCTCCTCCTGCGGCAGGTGGTCGTACAGCACCGCCGACAGCAGCCGGTCGGCGTCGCACGCACCGTCGTGATATCTGGTCCGCGGGCACGGCGCCGCCCGGTCCTGGCCGGTCCAGACGTGCACCACGCGCAGCGGAACGGCTAGCCGGCGGGCCTGCTCGGCGGCATACCGGACGACGCGGCTGGTGCAGGCGTCGTCGTCGACAGCCGCCACCACCGGCTGCCCGGGCGCCGGCGCCGTCCCGCCCACCAGCACGACGGGCGTCGAACGGCCGTCGGCCTCGGCCCAGCGCGTTCCGATCAAGGAGATCTCCCCGCCGTCGGCCCGCAGCAGCGCGGGGTCGCCGTCGTGCGGGCCGCGCCGGGTGACGGCACAACGCGGGAACCGCTGGTGCAGCTCCCGCACGACGGCCGCGCTCATCTCGTCGACCGTCGGTGATCGTGGCGCTGCGACCCGGGTGACCATGGTGCGCCTCTCAGGCTGCGCCGCTGCCGGATTCCGACGGGTCCGGCGGTTCGATCCGGGCCTGCGGGCCCGGGAAGATCAGCGTGGTGCGGCCGTCGTCGAGCCAGCGGACCAGGTACGGCGGGGATCCGTCGCGGTGCGGCAGTCCGGTGATGACACCGGTCCGGCGGCTGTCGCCGACGTGGGTGCCGTCGAGGACGAGCTGGTCACCGATGTGGGCGTTCATGGCGATCCTCCAGCGGTAGGCGAGCCGGTCGGGTTTCCTGTCCAGCATCGCCCTAACGGCCGATGACCGGAAGGGCCATTCGCCCTTGGCCCGGACGGGCACGACGGGACCTTTCGTCGATGGGCCCGGGACGGTAGGAAGGACGCACGGCCTCAGGCGGCGTACGTTCGAGGAGGAAACCATGCGACGGATCGTCAAGGTCCTGGCCGGCGCCGCGCTGATCGCCGCCCTCGGCTACACCCCGTCCGTCCGGCGATGGTGTCTGACCTGCGGCGCCACCGACGAGGAGGTCCGCCGGCCGATGCCCGGCGATGACATGCTGCCCGCGCCCGAGGTGGTGTCCACCCGGGGCGTCACCATCGACGCGCCGCCGGAGGCGGTCTGGCCGTGGCTGGTGCGGATGGCCGGCGGCGCGGAGCCGGTCCTGCCGGAGTTTCCGCAGCTGGCGGTGGGTGACGTGCTGCCGCCGGGCCCGGCCGGGCCCGACATGCGGGTCGAGATCTGCGACATTCCGCAAACCCTGGCCTTCCGGTCGCGGGACCACGCCCGGGTCCGGATCTTCGGCCTGTCCGCGGAGCGCGGCGGCACCCGCCTGGTCAGCCGGAACCGGATAGCCGCGCCGGCGAGCGTGCCCCGGACCTCGGTGCACTCGGCCGGGGCGATCACGATCGTCGGCCGGGCGGTGCAGCGCGTGGTGCTGGAGCCGGGCGGCCTGGTGCGGGAACGCCGGATGTTGGCCGGCATCAGGGACAGCGCCGAGTCGTGCCTGCCCGCCGCCGAGCTGCTGCCGGCCTGACCCGCCGGCCACGGGGCTGGAAATGGCGGTGGTGGGCGGGGCCGGTCGGCGCCCGGCCCCGCCCACCACACGTCTGTTACGGCGCGGCCGTGAACTCCACCCAGTTCAGGTTGAAGAGCCCGGTGGCCGGGGCGCCCGGCACGGTCTTGACGACCAGGTACAGATCCTGCTCGCCTGCCGGATGGCTGATCGGGAACGTCTGGCTTTCCCAGAAGGCGGTGCCCGCCGTGGCCCGTACGGTGGCCGTGGTCACCACGGGCCCGGTGGGCGAGCCCAGCCGAAACTCGACCGCGGCCCGCGGGCTGCCCGCGGTCGCGGCGGAGCCACCGGCCACGCGGAGCGTGACGGAGCCGATCCCGCCGAGGTCGATCGGCCGGAAGGCGAGATGGTCGTTGTTGTCGATGGCGGTCAGGTGCGCCACGCCGTCCACGTCGTTGGTCAGCGCGCTCGCCACGGCGCTCTTGGCCTGGGCGTTCTCGGCCTGCTGCCGCCACACCTGGACGCGTGCCTGGTCGGTGTCGGACAGCGCTTGCTGCCCGCCGCCGCCCTGATCGGTGTAGGTGGCACTGACCCCGAGGAACAGGTAGCCGCCCGCGTGGTCGGCGCCGTCGGCCGGGCTCGGCAGCGTGCCCGAGCAGCCGGTCGTGGAGTTGATGCCGTGGCCGTGCTCATCGTGCCCGATGACCAGCGACACCTCGACCCGGGTGCAGTCGATCACGCCGTCCTCGGGGTCGGTCACCCGCACCGTGAACGGGATGGTGTCGCCCCAGTCGAAGAACGAGCCCGTGGCCGGCGTGACCACCTCGACCACCGGCGCGGTGTTGCCGACCGTGATGGTGCGGGTGGCGACCGCGGTCCGGCCGGTGCTGTCGGTGACGGTCAGCCGGGCGTTGTAGACCCCGTTCGCGGTGTAGGTGAAGCTCGGTTCGGCGTCGGTCGAGTCCACTGTGCCGTCGCCGGTGAAGTCCCAGCCGAGCGAGACCGAGTCGCCGGGGTCGGGATCCGCGGTGCCCGCACTGGAGAATCGCACGGTCAGCGGCGCCCGGCCGGACGTCGGGGTCGCCGCCGCCCTGGCCACCGGGGACCGGCCGTTCTTCACGTACCGGACCATCGACAGTTGCGCCTCCGGGTTGGCCCGGAAGAAGCCGTTGCCGTACTCCAGGACGTAGAGGTGCCCGTCGGGGCCGAACTCCATGTCCATCGGGTTGTCCCAGACGAAGCCGTTCAGCAGTGGCTCGACGCCGAGCAGCCGGTCCCTGCCGTCGGTACGCATGGCGAAGAGCCGGTCCCGGGTGAACTCGCCGAAGACGACGGCGTCGTCGTAGTAGGCCGGGAACTTCGTCTCCGAGTCGAGGCGGGCGCTGTAGTCGTACTGCGGGCCGCCCATCGGCCCGACGCCGCCGGTGCCCAGCGTCGGCCACTTGAAGTCGCAGGCCACCGGCGGGTTCGCCAGGTACGCGGACGGGCACGGGGTGAGCGCGTTGAAGGTGTAGGTCAACTGCGGCGCCCGCACCGGCGGCAGCTGCGTCAGGCCGGTGTTGCGCGGTGACTCGTTCACCGGCGCCGCGCAGTTGAACGGCGGTCCGGACGTGCGGGTGGCGAAGTCGTAGTCGAGGTACGGCAGATCGGGCGAGTAGCAGTACGGCCAGCCGTAGTTGCCGGCCTTGTTCGTGGCGATCCACCGGCCGGTGCCCTCGGGGCCGCGGGCCGCGCTGGGCACCCGCGAGTCCGGCGAGTAGTCGCCGAGGTAGACGTAGCCGCTGTCGCTCACCTCGAAACGGAACGGGTTGCGCAGGCCCATCAGGAAGATCTCGGGACGGGTCCGGCCGGCCTTGTCCCGCCACTCGGGGAAGAGATTCCCGGCCGGGATGCCGTACGTGCCGTTGGATCTGACCTTGATCCGCAGCGCCTTGCCGCGCAGGTCGTTGGTGTTGGCCGCGGAGCGCTGCGCGTCGTAGGCGGGGCTCTGGGTGGGCGCCTCGAAGATCGGCGTGAAGCCGTCCGAGCCGCCGGCGTTGGTGTCGTCGCCGGTGACCAGGTAGAGCAGCCCGGCGGCGTCGAACTTGACCTCGCCGGCCACGTGGCAGCAGTTGCCGCGGTCGGTGTTCACCCGCAGGATCTGCTGCTCGGTCGCCATGTCCAGGTGCGGCGTCGGGGTCTCGACCAGCTTCACCCGGGACAGCTGGTTGTAGCCCTTGAACTTGTCCCAGACGGTCGGATCGGCGCTGGTGGCCGGCGCGTCGCCCTCGTTGATCGTCGGCGTGGCCGGATCGTCCATCGGGGTGTTGAGCCGCGGCGCGTAGTAGAGGTACACCCACTTGTTGGTCTTGAAGCCGGCGTCGACAGCCACGGATTGCAGGCCGTCCTCGTCGTGGGTGTAGACCGGGATGTCGGCTATCACCGGGCTCAGGCCGGTCGCCGGGGTGTACAGCCGAACCTGCCCGGTGCGGGTGTTGTGCAGCACCCGGCCGTCGGGCAGCACGGCGAGGGTCATCGGCTCGCCGGGCTCGTCGTTGAGCGTGACCTTCTCGTAGTTGCCCTGGACGGTGGCGCCGCAGTCGCCGGCCACCTGGCCGGACGCCCATTGGATGCCGCCGAGCAGGTGCTTGCGGAAGGCGCTCGCCGAATACGTCCCGGCCGAGTGGCCCAGTCCGGTGTAGAACGAGCGGCCGCCCTGGAAGTCCTGGCACCAGGCGATCGGCTGGTCGGGCCCCACCGAGCCGCCGGTGGCCAGCACATGGGGCGTGCCGATGGTGAAGTTGTACCACTCCTCGGTGAAGCTCTGAGTCCGTGGCATCGGCGCGGCAGCCGGGTGCACCCGGTCCCGCACCGTGATCCCGGCCGGGCTCACCGGGGACGCGCTGGTCGCCGTGGCGCCCAGCAGGTCGTGGTAGAAGGTCCAGGTCGGCTCGGTCTCGGCCGCGGCGTGCACGCCGACGAAGCCGCCGCCGGCCTGGACGTAGACCTCGAACGCCGCCTGCTGTGCGGCGTCGAGCACCTCGCCGGTGGTGTTGAGGAAGACCACCGCGTCGTATCTGGTCAGTCTCTCGGACGTGAAGACGCCGGCGTCCTGACTGACCGTCACCCGGAAGTCGTTGTCCCGGCCCAGCGCGCGGATGACGCTGACGCCCTTGTCGATCGACGCCCGGCGCTCACCGGCGGTCTTGGTGAACACCAGCACATCGATGTCGTGGTGCTCGTGGCCCGGGTGCGCGACCGCGGGACCTGCCACGATGAACGGCGCCGCGAGCGCGGCGGCCGAGACGACGGACAGCCATCGCCTGATGGGGTTTCGCAGAGGCAGCACGACGGCACCCCGGCCTAGTGGCGGTAGATGGTGAGCTCGGACATGTTGGTGTAGCTGGTCTTGGCGAAGGCGAGCGACTGCCCGGGGTTGGCGGCACCGCCCGGTGCGGTGTCCTGCTCCCAGTTGGCATGGTGATAGCTCTGCTCGCCGATGACCTCGAAGAACTGCTGGAAGTTGAGGTCGCCCTCGCCCAGCGGCACCATCACGTGGCCGTTCGCCTGCTCCGGCGCCCGGTCACCGTCCTTGGCGTGGAAGAGCGGGAACCGCTCGGTCCGCGGCGCCACCGTCAGGATCGGATCGAAGATGTCGGTGCGCGCCCGGCCCCACTTGTCGGTGTATTCCTTGTGCTTGAACCGCGCCACGTACGCCCAGTAGATGTCCATTTCGAAGTAGACATACCGCGGGTCGGTCTTGCCGAAGAAGTACTCCAGCTTGCGGACGCCGGACGAGCGGGTGGGCCTGCCGTTGGCGTCCAGCGGGCCGGTGTCGAGCAGGAAGCCGTACGCGGCGTCATGGTTGTGGGTGTAGAGCTTGATGCCGCGTTTGCGGGCGGCGCGGCCCAATCCGTTCCAGACGTCCGCGGCCGCGTCCCAGTCCGCCGGGTAGGCGCTGCCGGTCGGATCGCTGCCGGTGCCGATGTGCTTCATGCCCAGCGTCTCGGCGATGTCCAGCTGCTGCTCGAACGTCGCCGGGTTGATCTGGGTGTGGGTGCCGTTGGCGACCAGACCGTTGTCATCGAGGATCTTGCGGATCTCGGCCGGCGTGATCTGCCGGCCCAGGATCGACGTGTGCTGGTTGTAGCCGGCGAACTCGATCTCCTTGTAGCCGATCTCGGCGAGCCGGGCCAGCACCCGCTCGAAGCCGTACGGGACACCGGAGTCGTCGGGCGCCGCGGCGATCCGGTCCCGCACGCTGTAGAGGATGATGCCCCGGTTGCGCTGCGGGATCAGCGGTTCGACCCGAAGCTTGCCGTGGGCGAGCGCCGGGGTCGCGGTCTGCAGAACGGGAAGACCCACGGCACCGATGGCGGCTGCGGCTCCGGCGGAGGCGGCGAGCAGGCTACGGCGGGTGAGCGGGGGCTTGGACTGAGGCTCGTTCATGGCTTCTCCACCTGTTGCTTTGTGCAGAGGGATGGGCACCATCAGGCCCGGTGTCGCCGAAGCACCGGACCTGCCTGAGTAGGGAGACGCAAGGGGGTTTGTGTCACACGTGTTACGCCTGAGACAGGACGCTAGCCGTCAATTTCGACGAAAGATAGTCTCCTTTGCAGCAAACTTTTGAATGAACGGACGAAAGTCCGGCAGGTCGATCGGGATGCCGGTGGGACATTCGGCTCTGGTCTACGGGGCCTGTCGGGCCGAGGATGGTGCTGGGAGGTGATGGCGACGATGATCTTCATGGTGTTGCTGACGATCACTCTGGTGGCCATCGTCGTGGCGACCGCCTGGGTGGCCGTCAAGGACACGGCGGACGAGGCCCCGGAGGAATCCTCGAAGGACTCCGCCCGGAGTCCCGCGCCGGGGGTGCCGGAGACGCTGGAAGGCGTGCTCGCCGGGCAGTTGCTGGCCGGCGAGATCAATGCGGCGCAATACCGCCGGGCGGTGCAGCGGCTGGCGGAACGGGACGCTCTCCGGCACCCCCTGCTGGTGCCGCCGGAGGAATGAGCGGTCAGGGCAGCCGGCGCCGGCCGGCGAAGCCGAGGTCGAGGCGGTGGTACCAGGCCAGCTCGGGCTCGCCCTCCAGCCAGCACAACAGCACCGGAACGCCGTCGAGGTCGGCGGGGAAGTCGACGAGCAGCGGCGCCACGCCCTTGAGATCCGCCCCGGTCTCCTGCACCTCGGTCATCAGCTCGTTGAGCCGGGCCTCCGCGGCCTTCTGCTCGGGGAGGCCGCCCAGCGCACTCGGTGCGCCGTCCGTGGACAGGGCGGCGGACAACTCCACCAGGTCGGCCCGGACGACGACGAGCTCGTCGAGCAGCGGCCGCAGCCTGGTGAGTTCCGTCCGTGCCCGCGCCACCGTGAACAGCCCCATGGCCCCAAGTCTGTCATCCGCGCCGCGGCCTACCGTCGCTGCCCGGCCCACATCGCCCGGGTCATCTCGTATTCGACCTCGCCGGACTCCGCCCCCGGCAGCGGATCGTCCCAGGACGGGAAGTAGGTGCGCACGTACCGCATCCCGACGGCCCGCATGACGCCCTGGGAGCCGGCGTTCACCGTCATGGTCTGCGCGATCACCCGGCGCTGCCCGACGGTGTCGAAGGCGTGCGCCAGCAGTGCCCGGGAGGCCTCGCTGGCCAGGCCCTTCCGCCAGTGCCGGCGGGCCAGCCGGTAGCCGAGTTCGGCGACGGTGGGGTCGTCGGGCTGGTCGGGCCCGTGCGCCGGGGGCAGCATCATGAGCCCGACGAAGTCGTCCTCCCCGCCGTCGGCCGCGAACGCCATCCAGAAGCCCAGGCCGTCCACCGGGCCGGCGTGGGCCATCCGCTGCGCGTGGGAGGCGGCCACCTCGTCCCGGCTCCGCGCCCGGCCGAAGAGGTAGCGCAGCACTTCCGGGTCGGAGTCGAGCGCGACCTCCAGCTCGAGGTGGCGGTCCGCGAGCGGGACCAGCAGCAGACGGTCGGTGCGCAGGATCGGTTGGGCCACGCGGGCACGATCACACAGGCTCACCCCGCCGCGCGATCGATTTCCGCGCCGCCACCCGCGGGAGGCGTCGCCACGTGCAGGAGGCGGAAATCCCGGCGGCGCGCCAGGCGCAGCACCAGGGCGGCGGGGAAGCCGAACGCGCGCCGGCCCACCTCCGGATCGCAGGGCCGGACGGCGTCGATCCGGTAGGTGACGCCCTCGCGGAGCACCGTGCAGTGGCCGCCCGCGGCGACGACGTTGCGGAGCCACGCCACCCGCGGACCGTACGTAAGCTCCGCGATGAAGCCGTCGCCGTGCGGGATCAGCAGCATCGGTGTCTCGTACGGTCTGCCGGTCTTGCGGCCGGTATGCCGGATGAGCGCGAACGGGCCGTGGCCGCGCCGCGCGGCCCGGATGACCGCCCGGTTCAGCGTGGTCCGCAGCACCCAGAACCAGCCGCGCCGGACCCCGGCGAGACTCACCTTGCGGCCGATCACCCGCACTGCGCGGCCCGCTCAGGGCGCCGGGCGGGCGGTGCGGTGCGCCCAGGCCGTGCGGGCCTCGGCCACCCGCACCAGGGCCTGCAGCAGGGGCAGGGACTCCTCGGCCGCCGCCTGGCCGGCCTGCTCGAACTCGCTCATCCGGGACAGTTCCCAGAAGGCGTACGCGTCCACATCCGGGGTCAGCACCAGGTCGGCGTCGCGGGCCAGCAGCTCCGCCACGCCGGGCTGCAGCGCGCTGACCGCCACCATGATCTGCACCATGGTCCGCGGCGGCCGGCGGGGCAGCGGACCCGACACGTCCACCGCCACCACGATGTCGGCGCCCATGCTGCGGGCCAGCGCCGCCGGGACCATGTCCACCAGGCTGCCGTCGACCAGCAGCATGCCGTCGCGCTCGACCGGCGGGAAGACGCCCGGGATGGCCGAACTGGCCAGGATCGCGCTGGCGACCGGGCCGTCGTCGAGCACGACGCGCCGGGCCGTGGTGAGCTCGCAGGCCACGGTGGCGAAGGGCAGTGGCAGATCCGCGAAGTCCCGCCCGTCGAGGGTCTTGTCCAGGAAGGCGCCGAGCCGGGACGTCTCGAACAGGGCGCGGCCGGAGATGCTCGGGCGCACCAGCCGCTTCCACCCCAGGCCGCGGGCCAGCGCGGAGATGTCCGGCGCGCTCATCCCGGCCGCGTACAGCGCGCCGACCAGGGCGCCCGCGCTGCAGCCGGCGATCACCGCCGGCGCCAGGCCGGCCTTGTCGAGGACGTTGAGGACGCCGATGTGTGCCGCGCCGCGGACGGCCCCGCCGCCGAGCGCCAGCCCGATGCGCACCGGCTCGGCGGCGGGCGGATCCTGCGCGGGGTCGATCAGCTCCATCCCACCAGGGTGCTGCTCGCCCCGCCGCCCCACAAGCGCCCGGCTGAGTTCAACCATGGGGCCTTCGCAGCCGTACCACCGGGTATGAGGGTGTTGCTGGTGGAAGACGACGAGTCGATCGCGGAACCGCTCATCGAGGGCCTGGCCCGGTACGGCATCGTCGCCGACCACGCGGTCACCGGCGCCGCCGCCCTGGTCGCGCCGCCCTACGACGTGGCCGTGCTCGATCTCGACCTGTCCAGCCTCGACCCGCCCGGCCTCGACGGCATCGAGCTGTGCCGGCGGCTGCGCCGCACCCGGGACGTACCGTTGATCATGTTGACCGCGCCGGGGGAGGAGGCGGACCGGGCGCTGGGCGCCGACGATTACCTGGCCAAGCCGTTCAGCGTGCACGACCTGGTGTCCCGGATGCGGGTGGTCGGCCGCCGGGTCCGTGCCGCGCCCACGGCCGACCCGGTACGCCGCTACGGCCCGCTGGCGATCGACACCCGCACCCGGCAGATCCGCCTGCACGGCGTGCCGGTGTCGCTCGCGCCCAAGGAGTACGACCTGCTCGTGCTGCTCGCCGCCGATCCGGGCGTGGTGGTGGACCGCCGGCACATCCTCGACACGGTGTGGGAACCGGACTTCTTCGGCCCCGGCAAGACCCTGGACTTCCACGTGGCCAGCCTGCGCCGCAAGCTCGGCGGCGCCGGCTGGATCGAGAACCGCCGCGGGGTCGGCTTCCGCCTCGTCGTCCCCGCCTGAAACCACCCGCGACGGCTCAGAGCAGCACCAGGTCGGCGGGGGAGCCGTCGGTCCAGCCGTCCTCCAGCACGGCCAGGGCGTCCGCCGTGGCGGCCCCGGCGAGGCTGGCGGGCCGGCTGCCCGGCACCACCACGGCGTGGTCACCGGCCAGCCGGACCGGCACCAGCCGGGTCGTCGGCGGCGTGATCACCACCTCGCCCCGCACTGGCAGCCGCAGGAGCGGCGGCCCGGACCGGCCGGTCAGGGCGCAGAGCAGCGGCTGCAGCACGGTCACCGCCGCGACCAGGCCGGCGAACGGGTTGCCCGGCAGTCCGGCCACCCACCGGCCGCCCGGCAGCGCGGCCAGCAACTGCGGCCCGCCCGGCCGGCACGCCACCCGGTCGACGAGCCGCCGCGCGCCCACCTTCTCCAGCACCCGGTGCAGATGGTCGGCGGCACCGGCCGACGACGACCCGGTCACCACGACCACGTCGGCGTCCGGCCGGGTCAGGCAGTCGGCCAGCAGGCCCGCGTCGTCGCGCAGCAGCAGCCGCTCGGCCACCACCGCGCCCGCGGCCACGACCAGCGCCGACACCATCGGCCCGAAGACGTCCCGGACCTGCCCCGGCGCCGGGACCCCGGCGCTGGTCACCTCGTCACCGGTGACCACCAGCCGCACCCGGGGCCGCCGGCGCACCGGCACCTCGTCGGCGCCGGCCTGGGCCAGCAGCCCGGCCAGGGCCGGCGTCACGAGCCGGCCCGCGCCGACGAGCTCGGCACCGGCCCGCGCGTCCTCACCGGTCCGCCGGATGTGCGGCTTCGTGCCGGCCGTCCTGCCGCTCAGATCGGCGGTCTCGTACGGCAGCACCGCGACCGTCCCGGCCGGCACGACCGCGCCGGTCATGATCTCCACGGCCTGCCCCGGCCCGAGCTCCCGCGGCCACGCCGGGCCGCCGGCCAGCACGCGGCCGGCGACCTGCCAGGGCCCGGCGCCGGACACGGCGTAGCCGTCCATCGCCGCGGTGTCGAAGCCGGGCAGGTCGGAGCGGGCCAGGACCGCGGCGGCCAGGACGCGGCCCACCGCCCGGTCCAGCGGTACGTCCTCGGTGGGCAGGGCGGTGGCGGCCTCGGCGGCGATCCGGCGGGCGGCACGCCACGGGGTCGCGGAGCGGTCGATGGTTGGCATCGCTGCCCAGTGTCACATCCGCGGTTCGTTCCGGCTCGCCGACCGGCGTTTGGTCAGCCAGCGCAGCACCTGCCGGGCGTGCGAGGCCGGCTCGGGGATCGGATGGAAGACGTGCTCGACCACGTCATCGGCGACGACCAGGGTGAGCCGCTCGTAGAGAGTCATGTCGCCGGCGGTGAACGTCGGCAGGCCCAGCGCCCGCGCGCAGGTCAGCCGGGGGTCGCCGATCAGCGGGTAGGGCAGCCGCAACCGGTGCACGAGCTCGCGCTGGTAGCCGCTGGACTGCGCGGACAGCCCGTAGACCCGGGCCGCGCCGGCCGTGCGCAGCTCCGCGTGGTGGTCGCGGAACCACGCCGCCTGCTCGGTGCCGCCGCGCGCCCCGGGGATCTCCAGCAGCCCGTTCGGCAGGTCGACGCCGGGCCGGCCGGTCAGCGGGTACACGAAGATCACGCTGCGGCCCGGCCCGAGCGCGCCGAGGTCCACCGGCCGCCCGTCGGTGCCGTAGAAGTCCAGCGCGGGCAACCGCCGGCCGGCCAGCGCGGCCGGATCCGCGCCCGGCGCGGGCCGCCCGGTCACGACGCGGCCGGCGGCCTCGTCGAGCCGGGCGTCGAGGGCCTCGCGCTGGGCGGTCAGCGCTCCGATGCGTTCCTGCAGGCCGGTGATGGTGCTCCGGTACGTGGCCAGCGCCGCCGCGCACACGTCGGCGTCGTCGGCACCGGCGGCGATCGACTCGACGAACGGGCGGGTCTCCTCGACGCTGAGCCCGAGCGCCATGAGCTCGCGAATCTGCGCGACCAGCCTTATCGCCACGGCGTCGTACTCGCGGTAGCCGTTGCCCAGCCGCCGCGGCACGACCAGCCCGGCCGTCTCGTAGTACCGCAAGGCGCGGATCGTCGTCCCGGTCCGCCGCGCCAGCTCACCCACCCGCATCCGGCGACCCTAAACCCGTACCCCGGGGTACGGGTCAAGGTGTTCATCGTCGCGCTTCCGCGGGCCCCGATCTGTTGCCACGCTGGGCCCATGACGATGATCAGCAGCGTGACCGGCCGGCAGGTGCTCGACAGCCGGGGCAACCCGACGGTCGAGGTCGACGTGGTGCTCGCCGACGGCTCGCGCGGCCGGGCGGCGGTGCCGTCCGGGGCCTCCACCGGCAGCCACGAGGCGGTCGAGTTACGCGACGGCGACCCGGCCCGCTTCCACGGCCGCGAGGTGCGCCGGGCCGTCGCCGCGGTCAACGGCGAGATCGCCGCGGCCGTGACCGGCCTGGAAGCCGAGGACCAGGCCGGGGTCGACCGGACCATGATCGAGCTCGACGGTACGGCCGGCAAGGCCCGGCTGGGCGCCAACGCGATCCTCGGCGTCTCCCTGGCCACGGTGAAGGCCGCCGCGCGGGCCCACCACCAGCCGCTCTACCGCTACGTCGGCGGCGCCGGCGCCCGGCTGCTCCCGGTGCCGATGATGAACATCGTCAACGGCGGCGCGCACGCCGACAACCCGCTCGATTTCCAGGAATTCATGATCGCGCCGGTCGGTGCGCCGACCTTCTTCGAGGCGGTCCGGATGGGCGCGGAGGTCTTCCACACCCTGAAGGCGTCCCTCGCCGCGGCCGGGCACAACACCAACGTCGGCGACGAGGGCGGTTTCGCGCCGCGCTTCGCGACCGCCGACGAGGCCCTGGAGTTCGTGCTGCGCGCCATCGAGGACGCCGGCTACCAGCCCGGCACCGACATCACCATCTGCCTCGACCCGGCCGCCTCCGAGTTCTTCTCCGGCGGCCGTTACCGCTACGCCGGCGAGCACCGCGACCGTACGGTCGAGCAGCAGGTCGACTACCTCGAAGGCCTGCTGGCCCGCTATCCGATCAGCTCATTGGAGGACCCAGTGGCCGAGGACGACCTCGCCGGCTGGCGGCTGCTGACCGAGCGGGCCGGCGACCGGGTGCAACTGGTCGGCGACGACGTGTTCTGCACCGACGCCGGGCGGCTGCGCGCCGGCATCGACGGCGGCTACGCCAACGCGATCCTGGTGAAGCTCAACCAGGTCGGCACGCTGACCGAGACCCTGGCCACGGTGGACGCGGCGGGCAAGGCCGGCTACCGGGTGGTCATGTCGCACCGCTCGGGCGAGACCGAGGACACCACCATCGCGGACCTGGCGGTGGCGGTCGGCTGCGGGCAGATCAAGACGGGTTCGCTGTCCCGTTCGGACCGCACCGCCAAGTACAACCAGCTCATCCGCATCGAGGAGGAGTTGGGCGAGAACGCCCGGTACGCTGCCCTTGACCATCGATAGCCCGGCACGACACGCTGCGAGGTATGACGATCACTCGCCGTACCCTCCTGGGTGCCGCCGCCCTGGCCGGCGGCACCCTCGTCCCCGCCCAGGCGCAGGCCGCGCCCCGCCGGGTCGTCCGGGCCCCGATGCTGCGTCCCGGCGACCGGGTGCGGGTGGTCGCACCCGGCTCGGCGCCGGACGCCCGGCTGGCGCGCGGCATCGAGATCCTGACCGGCTTCGGCCTGGTGGTCGAGCTCGGCGCCCACGTCCGGGACACCTTCGGCTACCTCGCCGGCACCGACGACGCCCGCCTCGCGGACCTGAACGCGGCGTTCCGCGACCCCGGCGTCCGCGGCGTCTTCGCGGCCCGCGGCGGCTACGGCACCCAGCGCGTCATCGACCGCCTCGACCTGGCCGCGGTCCGCCGCGACCCGCGGGTCTTCGTCGGCTTCAGCGACCTCACGTCGCTGAGCGGCCGGCTGTGGCGCGGCGCGCGGCTGGTCAGCTTCTACGGCCCGATGGTCAACTGGACGGACTCCCGGACCGGCCCGGCGGAGATCGCGGCGCTGCGCGCGGCGATCATGACGACCGACCCGGTGGTCCTGACCCGCGACCCGGCCGAGCCCAGCGCCGCGGTCGAGGTGCCGGGCACGGCGACCGGGACGCTGCTCGGCGGGAATCTGACGATCCTGCAGACCGGGTACGGCACCCGCGACTTCCCGGAACTGGACGGGGCGATCCTGCTGTTCGAGGACGTCGACGAGGCGCCGTACAGCTACGACCGGATGCTGACGCAGTTGCGCCGGGCCGGCGCGCTGGACCGGATCAAGGGCATCGCGATCGGCCAGTTCACCAACGCGCCCACCCCGGCCGGGCAGTGGACGGCGGCGCAGGCCGTGCAGGACCGGGTCGGCGACCTGGGCGTGCCGGTGCTGGGCGGGCTGCGCGTCGGGCACGGCATCGGGCAGCTGACCGTGCCGCTCGGCACGCGGGCCACGATCGACACCGTGGCCGGGACCCTGACTGTCGCCGCGGGGGTGGCCCCCCGGGACTGACCCCGGCCGGGCGCGTCACCGCTTGCGGGCTACGGCACCCCACAGGGGCATCTCCGCCGGCTCGCCGTCGTCGTCCGGGCGCCAGCGCGGGCAGGAGACCAGGCCCGGTGCGACCAGGTCGAGGCCGGTCAGCAGCGCGGCGACCTCGGCGCCGCTGCGGGCGCGGGTCTTCGGAGTGGACCGCTCGTTCCAGAACGCGATCGCCGGGCCGTGCGGCTCGCCGCCGAGCTCCAGCGTCGGGTGGCTCAGCGCCAGGTAGCTGCCGGACGGTACGGCCGCCATCACCCGCCTGACGATCCGCCGCGCGTCGGTGTCGGCGTGCACGAAGTTGAGGACGCCGAGCATCATCACCGCGACCGGCAGGGAGAGGTCCAGGGTCCGGGCCGCGCCGGCGAGCACCGCCTCCGGGTCGTGCACGTCCGCGTCGACGTAGTCGGTGAGACCCTTGGAACCGCTGGTCAGCAGGGCCCGGGCGTGCACCAGCACCAGCGGGTCGTTGTCGACGTAGGCGACCCGCGACTCCGGCGCGATCGCCTGGGCGACCTCGTGGGTGCTGTTGACCGTCGGCAGTCCCGTGCCGAGGTCGAGGAACTGCCGGATGCCGGCCTCGCCGGCCAGGTAGCGCACGCTGCGGATCAGGAACTGCCGGCTGCCCGCGGCCACGTCGCTGATCACCGGGAACCTGGCGCGGATCCGGTCACCGACCTGCCGGTCGACCGCGAAGTTGTCCTCGCCGCCGAGCCAGTAGTCCCAGACCCGGGCGTTGTGCGCGACCGTCGTGTTGATCGCCGGCCGCGGCCGCGTGCTGCCCCCGATTCCGTTGCGGTCCGGCACAGGATGCTCCTCGTCCATCGAAGTACGTCGCAGCCAGCGAGCTGGCCTGATCCTAACCGGATCGATCTTCACCGGATCGGTCATCAGGCCCACGCGGCGCGGCGCCGGTCCGTGGTCGCGCCGCAGGACGCCACCTGCGGGTGATAGCGGACGCCCGGCGGTCGCAGCTAGCGTGAATCGCGTTGGGTCGATGGACATTTGCTGCTCAAGCAGTCGGGTGGCGCGCTTGTGTACCAAGCTGCCTATGCGGGAGTAACGATGTCGGGCGAGTTGAAGCCGCCGTACCTGATCCGCCGTGCCCGTGCTCGCCGTGAAGGCTCCGTCTCCGTCACCGCCGACGTGGACGCCGGTGTGATCGAGGTGGCGGTCCGGGGCCGCTGGAGCCCGTCGCTGCGCGTCGAGGCCTGGACGGCGGTGACCAAGTGCTTCGTCGAGCATCCCCTGGCGGTCATCGTCGACCTGCACGACCTGGACGATCCGCTGGCCTCCAGTGCCCCGGCCTGGTGGACGATGGGCATCACCGGGGCCCGGCTGGCCCCGCCGGTGTCGGTCGTGGTGTGCCTGCCGCTGACGACGGCGTTGACGGCCCGGCTGAACAGGCTGGGCGCCAAGCGGTACCTGCCGGTGTTCACGACCCTGCCCGACGCCCGTGCCGCGGTGGCCGGCCGGCTGCCGCTGACCCAGCGCGTCCGGGTGCACCTGCCGCCGCAGCCCGGCGCGGTGATCACGGCGGGTGCCCTGATCGCGGACGCCTGCGAGGCGTGGCAGCTGCCCCGGCTGCGGCATCCGGCCGGCCTGATCATCTGCGAGCTGGTCGACAACGCCGTCAAGCACGCCGGCACCGCCGTCGTCGCCACCGTCGCGCGGCGCGGTGCCGGGATTCACCTGGCCGTCAGCGACGAGGATCCGCGGCTGCCGGTCGTCGCCGATCCGGCGCCGCGTGGCCGGCATGCGTGGGACGAGGGCAGCCCGGGGCTGCGCGCCGTCCACGCCGCGGCGACCGTCTGGGGTGCCATGCCGACGGCCACCGGCAAGGTCATCTGGGCCGTCGTGCGGCCCGGCCCCGGATAGGCCGGCTCCTCGCCGGCCGCCCCGGGCCCGGGGCAGGGGCGGGACATGGTCAGGCACCCGGGTCGGTCGCCAGCCGGCCGCCGCCGTGCCGGCGCTGCGGGAGGTCTCTGATCGTGGCGCCCCTGATCGTGGCGACAGTTCCGGCGGTCCGGCCGGCCGGACCCGGCTGACCTGGCGCCGGCTGGCTGAGCAGCCAGCACAGCGCCGCCAGCGCCTCGGCCGTGGCCGCCAGTTCGGCACCCGGGGTCCATTCGCCCGGCACCGCACTGCTGATCTCTCTGGACATCGCTCGGCCCCTTC
The DNA here is from genome assembly GCF_003947245.1 of Actinoplanes sp. ATCC 53533. Classification (NCBI taxonomy): domain Bacteria; kingdom Bacillati; phylum Actinomycetota; class Actinomycetes; order Micromonosporales; family Micromonosporaceae; genus Actinoplanes; species Actinoplanes sp. ATCC 53533. The sequence goes on from NZ_QHHV01000172.1 coordinate 21,471, forward strand.
CGTGCAGGTGTGCCTCCGCGACATCCACTCTGCACGCCGGGCCTTCGCCGGACCACGGTAGCCATACCGATTTCAGTACCGATACCGGCCCGGGGGCGGACCCCAGGGTCGGCGCCCGAAATCCCCAGGGTGGCACCCGGATCTCAGCCGGGCCGTCAGTCCCTAGCGTCAGTCGGGTTCCGAGCGGTTCCGTCACGAGCGGAACCCGGTCCAGGGGAGGAACGATCATGACGATCGATCAGTTCAGCGGTTCCCGGGACGTCCTGCGGGACGCCCAGTCCGGCGCGGCCGGTGCCGCGGACAGATTCGTGCGGCAGTTCGAGCGGCTCGTCTGGTGGACGGTGCGGTCGTTCCGGCTAGCGGAGTCCGACGCCGAGGACGTCGTGCAGAATACCTGGTTGCGCGCGTTCGAGCACCTCGAGGACGTCCGCGACCCGGAGCGGGTCAGCTCCTGGCTGGTGACCATCGCCCGCCGCGAGTGCCTGAAGGTCATGCGCACCGGCAAGCGCGAGGTCCCGGGCCTGGAGCAGCAGGCCGAGCAGCGCGACGAGCGTGCACCGCACCCGGAGAAGGCCGTCCTCGACGCCCGGATGAACGACCTGCTGTGGCAGCACGTGAACTCCCTGCCGGACTCCTCCCGCGCCCTGATGGTGGCGCTGAGCAGCAACGACGCTCCGGCGTACGCCGATCTCGCCCGGCGCCGGGGCATCCCGATCGGCAGCATCGGGCCGACCCGGATGCGCTCGCTGCGCAAGTTGCGGTCGTCGCTGGAGCGGGCCGGCCTCGGTGCGCAGGCATGGCATTGATCCGCTCAACCCTGCGCGGCACCGGCGATGCCGGCGAGCTCGCCCCGGGACCGGATGTGGGTCTTGCGGTAGATGTTGCTCAGGTGGTATTCGATGGTCTTCTGCGACAGGAACAGGGTGGCCGCCGCCTCATTGTTGGTGGCCCCCCTGGCCACCACGAGCGCCACCTGCAGCTCCTGCGGGGTGAGCCGGGGCAGCGCGTCTGTGGAGCGGCCGACCGTCGAGCCGGTGGCGCGCAGCTCGGTGCGGGCCCGCTCCGCCCAGGGCCGGGCGCCGAGCCGGGTGAAGGTCTCCAGCGCGTCGTGCAGCTGCCGGCGGGCGTCCGCCCGCCGGCGGACCCGGCGCAGCCGCTCGCCGTAGCAGAGCTGGGTGCGGGCCCGCTCGAACGGCATCAGGGCACACCCCGGGGCCGCCAGGGCGACCTCGAAGGCCTCGGCCATCTCCTCGGGGGCGGCCAGCAGCGCCCGGCACCGGGCCGCGGCGGCTTCGGCCCACGACCCGCCCGGGCGCGACTCCTGCTCGGCGAGCAGCTCCCGCGCGGCGTCCGTCCGGCCGTCCCGGGTGTACGCCTCGACGAGGTCGAACACCCACGGCACCACGGCCGGCTCGTGGATGTGCGCGACGACGGGCAGCGCCCGGACCGCCTCCAGCCGGGTGATCGCCTCGCCGGCGTCACCGTGGCTCAGCGCCAGCAGGCCCAGCTCGTGACCGGTGTAGAGGGCCATGCACGCGACGCCCAGCCGCTCGGCCACCTCCACCGTCCGGGCGACCTGCTTGCGGCAGTCGTCGTCGCGGCCCTGGACCGCGTCGAGGCGGCCGGCGAAGAACAGCCCGTACAGGTTGGCCTGGCGGGTCTCGCTCGCCAGGCGCACGCTTTCCGCCGCGCTGACCCGCGCGTCGTGCCAGCGCCCGATCCGGAAATGCAGCTCCGACTCGATGCCCAGGGCCTGGGGCAGCACCCCCAGGGCGCCGGCCGACCGGGCCGCGGCGACCACCCGGCCCAGCAGCTCCCCGGCCCGGTCGAAGTCCTCGAGCCAGATCCAGGTCAGCGCCGCGTGGCACAGGTCCTGGGCGCGGACCAGGGGATCGGCCGTCATCAGCTCGGCGTGGCACTGCAGCAGCAGCGCGGTCGCCGCCTGGCGGTCGCCGGCCAGGGTGAGCCCGCCGGCCAGCGCGACCGCGGCGACCAACTCGGCCGTCCCGCCGACCCGGCCGGCCAGCTCGTAGCCGCGGCGGACCACCGCCTGCAGCTGCTCGATGTCACCGACCATGAAGTACGGGATGCAGGCGTCGGAATACATCAAGGCGGCCCGTGCGGGATCTGCCTGTTCCACCGCCTCCGCGCTCTCCACCAGGAACGACAGCACACCGTCCGGGCGCTCCCGCCACATCCGCACGTAGGCGTCCATGTGCTGGATCAGGGCGCGGCGGCCGGGCTCGGTGGTCAGCGGCAGCGCGTCGTCGAGCAGCGTCAGCACCTGGTCGTTGCGCCCGGCGAGCTGCCAGCACCGGGCCGCGCGCAGCAGCCGCCGGGACCGTTCCGCGCCGCGGCTGAGCCGTGCGGCCTGTCCGAACGCCCGCGCCGCCGCCGCGTAACCGGCGCGCCGGCTCGCCCGCAGCCCGGCCTGCTCCAGCTCCGCGGCGACGTGGGCGTCGGGGGCCAGGGTGGCCGCGGCCAGGTGCCAGGCCCGGGCGTCGGCCGCGGCGTCGCCCGGCACGTCGGCCAGGGCGTCGGCCAGGGCGGTGTGCGCGGCGACGCGCTCGTCGGTGGACGCGCCGTGGTAGGCCACCGAGCGCAGCAGCGGATGCCGGAACTCGATGCGCTGGTCGTCCACGATGATCAGGTCCTGTTTCTCCGCCGGCGCGAAGTCGCGCAGCGCCAGGCCGGTCGCCCGGGCGGCCACCAGCAGGGTGCCGATGTCACCGCCGACCGCGGCCGCGGCCAGCACCAGCGCCCGCCGGGTGATGTCGTCGAGCTGGTCCAGCCGGCCGTGCAGCGCCCGCTCGATGCGCGAGCCCGGCGCCACGAAGGGCGCGGTGACGCCCTCGTCGGTCGTCTCCGGCCGCTCCCGGCACAGCTCGATGACCCCGAGCGGGTTGCCCGCCGTGGCGGCGTGCAGCCGCGCCCCGGTGCCCGCCGGGGCGACCGCGAGGGTCAACCGGCACAGCTCGTCGACCTCCTCGACGGACAGACCGGCCAGCGGCACCTGCGACGAGCGCAGGGCGGCCGCGTCGGCCGGGTCGCGGGTGGCCAGCAGCAGCGCGATGCCGTCGGCGTGCAGCCGCCGCCCGGCGAACAGGATGGCCTCGCGGGAGGACGCGTCCAGCCACTGCAGATCGTCCACCACGATCAGCAGCGGCGAGGTCTCGCTGGCCGCGGCCAGGATCCCGACGGTGGCGGCGCACACGGTGAACCGGTCGCCGGCGACCGGGGGACCCAGGGCCAGGGCGCTGCGCAGCGCGGCGGCCTGCGGGGCGGGCAACTCGTCCAGCTTGTCCAGCAGCGGGCGCACCAGGTCGGCCAGGCCGGCGAACGGGATCTCCGACTCGTCCTCATAACCCCGGGCCGACAGCACCTGCAGGCCCGTGGCCTGCTCAATCGCGTATCCGATCAGGGTCGTCTTGCCGATGCCCGGCTCCCCGGTGAGCACGAGCGCGGCGCTGCGCCCAGCCCGTGCACCTGTCAGAAGACCGTCGATCAATGCACGTTCGGCGGTCCGTCCGAGCATCATCGGCCGAGTGTATTCCCGTCGCGACGACGCGAGGATACCCGTACCGCGTCGGCGGAAGCCGATTCGGTTGATCTTTCGTGAGGGATCATCACCATGATCGAGACAACGGATCCACCGGGCGAGGAATCGCGGGACGGTTCCTATCTGTCCTCATTGGCCGGTCGCGGCACCCCGCTGACCGTCCTCACCCCGATGCCCCGGCGCTGGGTTCCGCTGCTGCGGACCTTCCTGTTCATCCGGCACCTGATGGGTGCGCCCGAGGACCTCAAACGGATGTCGTTCATCCACTTCGCGCACTGGTCGGTGCTCCCTCGGCTGCCCGGCCAGCGGCGCCGTTCGCGGTACGCCTACCTGTTGTTCCGCAGCGACTTCAACGGCGCCTGGGGCAAGTACATCGACGCCTTCTCGCTGGAGATCCCGGCCCGGATGGCGCTGATCTGGGGCTGGTCGTTCGGCTTCCCGGGTGCGCTGCCGCCGGAGCCGTTCCGGCGCTACATCGCCGCGAACGACCTGGAAGTAGACCACTACTACTCCGCGTACCCCGGGTCCGGGGTGACCGAGATCGCGGCCGCGCTGCGCGTGCGGGAGGCGTACGAGCGGCACCTCGGCACCGCCGACCCGGCCGAGTTCGGCGCCGCCTGGCAGCGGTTCCTCGAGGAGGCCCAGGGCGACCTCTACAGCTGGGAGGCGGCGGCATGAGCGAGCGCACTGAGCGGCGCATGCCGGCGTCGGCGACGGCCTCGCAGGCGAGGGCCACGAGGGCAGGCGAAAGGCAGGCACAGCCATGAGCCGAGTCAAGACCGGCACCCGGTCCGTGACCGTGTTCGCGCGGATCGCCGACGGCAGGGCCGCCGACGTCCGTGCCCGGCTGCGGGCGTACCGGGAGCGGAGCCCGTTCGCCGGCGTGGCCGGCGTCCACTTCGCCCGGCTGGTGGTGCTGGAGCACGCGGTGCGCCAGCGGCGGCCGGCGGGCATGACCCGCAAGGCCCGGCTGCTCGACCTGCTCGCGCACGGCGGCCGGCCGCCCCGCCCCGACGACCTGCCGCACCCGTACCTGATGCTGACCGCCACCGTCGACGGCGAGCCGGCCGACTTCTTCGGGCGGCTGCAGTCGCTCGGCCCGGCCGCCGACGCCATCTGGGGCGACTGCACCGGCTATCCCGGGCACCACCGGCAGGAGCCCTTCGTCGCGTTCTTCGCCGACCGCAGCGTGCGCGCCGACTACACCTTCTCGGGCAGCCCCGAGGCCACGGTCGCGCAGATCAACGAGGCCCTGCGGCTGCGCGGCAAGGTGGCCGCCTTCGCCGCGACCGCGCCGAACGACGCCGACGGCACCCTGCGGAGCCGCTTCCGGATCGCCGTCGACCCGGCGGAGGAGCAGGCCCCGGACCCCGGGCCGGCGGCGGAGTTGGAGCTGCCCGACATCCAGGGACTGGTGCTGCGCGGCTTCGCTGACCACAGTGTCGCCGCCCACCTCTTCCTGCGGGTCACCTCCGGTGCGCCGGCGCGGCGCTGGCTGCGTACCGTCGCACCCGAGGTCACCGCGGCCGCCGAGGTGGGCGACCGGCCCGCCCGGGCCCTGCACCTGGGGATCAGTCACGCCGGGCTGACCCGCCTGGGGGTGCCCGCCGCGCAGCTGGCGGCCTTCCCGGAGGAGTTCCGCGAGGGCATGCACGCCCGGGAGGACGTGCTGTCTCCCGGCCGCGGCACCGAGCCCTGGCAGCAGCCCTTCGACGCGCCCGGCGGGGTGGACATCGTGCTGCTGTTGTCCGCCACCGGCGACGCCGAGTTGGAGCCGTGGCTCGCCCGGCTGCGCACGGACGTGGCCGACAGCGGCGGGCTGCGGGTGGTGGGCGAGCAGCGCGGCGCCCGGATGCCCGCCCCGGAGGGTGACGGGCGCACGTTCATCGAGCACTTCGGCTTCGCCGACGGCATCTCCCAGCCGCGGGTGGCCGGCCACGGCCGCGCCGGCCCCGGCGAGGTGCTGCCGCCGGGCGAGTTCGTGCTCGGCATGCCCGACGTCGACGGTGACGTCGCCGGCCGGCACCTGCCGCCCGGCCTGAGCCGCAACGGCAGCTACCTCGTCTATCGCAAGCTGGAGCAGGACGTGCCCGCGTTCCGGGAGATGACGGCCGCCGCGGCCGGGCGTTTCGAGGGCGGGGCGGACGACGTCGCCGCCGGTCTCGTCGGCCGCCGCCGCGACGGCGAGCCGCTGGCCCCGTGCCCGGCCGGGGCGCACGTGCGGCGGGCCAACCCGCGCGGGTCGCTGCCCGGCGGCCGCAAGCTCAGCCGGCGGCACCTGATGCTGCGCCGCGGCATCCCGTACGGGACGTACCTGCCACCCGGCGCGGACGACGACGGCACGGAGCGCGGGCTGCTGTTCCTGGCCGTGGTCGGCGACCCGGGCCGGCAGTTCGAGTTCGTGCAGACCGAGTGGCTGGCCGACGGCAACGCCTTCGGCCGGGGCCGCGAGGAGGACGTCTTCGCCACCTCCGGCGGGCCGGGCGCGCGGATCCTGCTGGAGGGCTCGCCGCCGGCGTACGTGCCGGTGCCGCGCCCCCTGGTGACCTGCCGGGGCGGGGAGTATTTCCTGCTGCCGGGGCTGGACGCGCTCCGTCAGCTGGGAAATCCGGACTGAGGCTTTCTCGCCCGGCCCGGCTCGGGGGAGGCGTCTCTCTCCGGCATCTTTCTCAGGCGTCTTTCTCAGTCGGCGGCTACGTGGCTTCTCTCGGGCGGCTATGTCGCTTCTCTCGGGCGGCTATGTCGCTTCTCTTCAGGCGGCCACGTCGCGTTCGAAGCGGTGCAGCTCGCGGGCTTCCTTGGCGTACCGGGCGAGCAGGTGGACCGTGTGCGGGCCGGCGACGCCGTCCGGGGCCAGGCCGACGCGGGCCTGGAAGCCGCGGACGGCCGCGGCCAGGTCGTCCTCGGCCGGGCCGACGCGCAGGCCCAGGTCCGCGAACAGGTCGCGCAGCGCCGCCGGGTCGGCGGTCGGCAGCGGGTCGCCGTTCCAGCCGATCAGGCCGCCGACGGCGGTTCCGACCAGTCCGAGCATTCCGCGAGCCGACATGATGACCTCCTGGGCTGGGTGGTGGACACCTCCCAGCATCCGGAGTTCACCTGTGCGTTGCATCTGACCAGGGGATTGACATGCTGTGGATCGACTGCGACTTTCGGCTGATACCCGATCCGGGGTGTGCTCGCCGCGGAGATGGTGCGAGGATGTGTCGCCTCCCCCACTGTGGACCAAGGAGAAACCTCGATGTCGGAGCCGGCCGTGGACGCCCGGATCAATACGCAGGTGCCGCATTCGGCCCGGCTGTGGAACTACTGGCTGGGCGGCAAGGACAACTTCGCATCCGACCGGGCCGCGGGTGACGAGATCGCCCGGCAGCTGCCCTCGATCATCGACCTGGCGGTGGCCGACCGCGCGTTCCTCGGCCGGATGGTGCGCCACCTCGTCGCGGACCGGGGCATCCGGCAGATCCTCGACATCGGCACCGGCCTGCCCACCGCGGACAACACCCACCAGGTCGCCCAGGCGATCGCCAAGGACGCCAAGATCGTCTATGTCGACAACGACCCGCTCGTGCTGGTGCACGCCCGCGCGCTGCTGACCAGCACGCCGGAGGGCGTCACCGAGTATGTCGAGGCCGACCTGAACGACCCGGCCGCCATCATCGCGGCGGCCCGCAAGACGCTCGACTTCACCCAGCCCGTGGCCGTCACGCTGCTCGGCATCCTGCACTTCATCCGCGACGACAACGACGCCCGCGACGTGGTGGCGGAGCTCGTCGGCGCGCTGCCGCCCGGCAGCTACCTGGCGATCGCGCACGGCTGCCACGACATCAACACCGAGGCCGCGAACAGCATCGTCGCATACTGGAACGAGTACGGCACCCCCAAGATCAAGTATCGGAGCGCGGCGGAGATCGCCGGCTTCTTCGACGGCCTGGAGCTGCTCGACCCGGGCGTCGTGTCCTGCTCACGCTGGCGCCCAGGCCCGGGCGATCCGGACATCGACGTCAACCAGTACTGCGGAGTGGCACGCAAGGTCTGACGCGCGCCCGATCCGGCGGTGGTCCGGTGGGGATGCGTTGTTCCGGCGGTGGTCCGGTCAGAACTCGCCGATCCGGCGGTCCTGCGCCGGGCATACCGTGCCGACGGCCAGCCTGACCAGCTCCCGGGCGCTGGCCCGGTCGGTGCCGAAGGCCCGGACCCCGGCCATCACGGCATCGGCGGACCGGCCGGCCGCCAGCGCGGCGCAGGCCTGCTCGGCGAGCGCGGCGATCTCCTCGTCGCGGTGGTCCACGGCCACGCCGGGCAGCTCGCGCTGCACAATCGTGACGAAGCCGGCCGCGCTCTTCTCCGCTTCCGTGGCACTCTGTCTGACGGCGGTCTGGCCGGCTACCACGGGGGGACGCGCGGGTGCGGGCGCGTCGCTGCTGGTCGCCGGCACGGGTACGGTCGCGGGCTCGGCCTCCGGCTCGTCGCCGCAGCCGCCCAGCGCCAGAAGCAGAACCGCCGTGATCAGCCACCGTTTCGCCACTTGTCCACCCCCGTTAGCCCGTTTTGTGCCGGGCAGAGGTTAGCGGCAGACCGGCTGGGGCGGGACGGATCGCCCACGGACGACTGACCCGCACCCGCCGAACGGGTGACCCGCTCATCGCCGCGGAGGAGCTGTCTTTCTGGTCGGCGGCGTCCGATGCTCTTGCTCGATGTGGACTCTGTGGGCAGCGCGGGTGTGGTCGGCGCAGACCCGGTGACCGCACCCGCGACGCTGATCCCAGTGCCAGCGCCCCTGAAGCGAGTCGGCGGAATCGCTTCCTCTGCGAGGCTCGCCGACGGTCCACGATGCGGGCACCACGTCCAGCGCGCGGACCCCGCTCCCACATACCGGGTTGACGCTCGGTCCGGAACAGGTGGAGCTCTGTCGCCTCGGTTAGGCGGGGCCCTCCTGAGTGCCGCGGGTCAGCTCCAGGACCGGGATGATCCGGATGCCGGCGGTCTTGTGGGCGTATTCGGCGAAGCCCGGGTAGCGGCGGGCCTGCTCCTCGTACACCCGGTCGCGTTCCCCGCCGACCAGTTCCCGAACGGATACGGGATAGGTTTCGGTGCCTCGCTCCACCGTCGCGTCTCCGGCGGACGTCATGTTGTAGTACCAGTCCGGGTTCGTCGGCGCGCCGGCCTTGGAGGCGAAGACGTAGATGATCTCGTTGTCGGTGTCGTGTGGCAGGTACATCATCGGGCTGACGCTCTCGCGTCCGGTCTTGCGGCCGCGGTGGTGCACCAGCAGCATCGGGGCGCCGGCGAAGGGGCCGCCGACCATGCCCGCGTTCGCCCGGAATTCGTCGATGATCTTGGTGTTCCAGTCGCTCATCGGGGTGCCTCGCCTTTTCTGTCGCGTGTGATCCACATGGTATTGAGCCGGCCGGCGCTCAGCCGGCGTCGGCGCTCGGGCCGAGGCGGACGCCGGTCCGGGTGACCAGGTCCGTCGAGGCGGACAGAAACTTCTCGATGTGGTCGTCGGTGAGGGCCGCGGTGGGCCGGACCGCCGCGCCCTTGCGGTTGAACATGACGCCGCTGTGGTCGTCCAGGTCGGGGGAGACCAGCAGCGGGACGATGCGCTCGGCGTACGTGTCGGTGCTGGGGGTGAGCAACCCGACGGCGCCTTCCATGAGGCGGTGCGGCAGGCTGCCGGCGCCGAGCAGGTTGCCGCGGATGTCGGACTTGATGAAGCCGGGGTTGAGGCCGAAGACGCCGAGGTGCGGGTAGCGCCTCGCCGCGTCGAGGACGAGCATCTCGTTGCCGGCGACGGTGTTCATGTGCACGGCCATGGTGTGGTACGACTTCTCGGCGTTGAGGTCGTCGTGCGTGCCGGCTCTGCCGGTTCCGGGGTAGCCCATGACGAAGACGCGCGACCGGTGCTCGATCGCCGGCCGCCGGGTGCCGAGGCGCTCGGCGATGCCGCGCAGGATCACCAGCCGGCTCAGGTAGCTGACGGCCATGTCGCGTTCGATGCCCTCGCTGGTCTCCTGCCGGGCCGGCGCGGCGAAGATGCCGGTGGTGAGGACGACCAGGTCCAGCGTCTCGGCCGGCAACCGCGCGGCGACACGCTCGGCTTCGCGCATCAGGTTCAGGTCGGCGGGGAGGAACTCGATGCCCGGCAGGCCGGCGTCCCGGAAGGTGCGGCCCACGACCAGCACGTGTGCGCCTCGTGCGGCCAGCAACCGGGCGAAGGCCCGCCCGATGCCGCCGGTGCCGCCGACGATGGCGACGTTCGTGCCGGTCAGGTCGAGGTTCGCCGGGTTGGAGCGGCGAACGACCACACTCTTGTCCTGCTTCATGGGGAATTCTCCGCGTGCGATTCAGAGGGCCGGGTAGTCGGTGTAGCCGCGGTGGTCGCCGCCGAAGGCAGCGGACAGGTCCGGGGTGTTGAACGGGCCGCCGGCGGCGAGGCGGGCGGGCAGGTCCGGGTTGGCCAGGAACAGCGCGCCGAAGGCGATCAGGTCGGCGGTGCCGTCCTCGATCAGCGCCAGCGCGGCCGGGCCGGTGGGCTCCGGGTGGGTGAACGGGTTGAGGATGAAGGTGGCGGGCCACTGCTCGCGCAGCCGGCGGGTCAGGTCCCGGTCCGGGCTCTCGACCAGGTGCAGGTAGGCGAGGCCGAGCGGGGCCAGTTCCGCCACCAGGGCGCGGTAGAGCTCGTCCACGTCGTCCTCGGCGATGTCGTTGTAGGGGTTGTTCGGCGAGATCCGGAACCCGACCTTGTCGCCGCCGATGGCCGTGGCGACCGCGGCCGCCACCTCGACGCCGAAACGGATGCGGCCCGTGACGGAGCCGCCCCAGGCGTCGGTGCGCCGGTTGGCGCTGGAGGACAGGAACTGCTGAACCAGGTAGCCGTTGGCGCCGTGGATCTCCACACCGTCGAAGCCGGCCGCGATCGCGTTGCGGGCGGCGGCCGCGAAGTCGGCGATGGTCTGGGTGATCTCCTGCTCGGTCAGTTCCTTCGGCGTGACGAACTCCTGCGGGCCTTCGTGGGTGAACACCTGCCCGGCCGCCTTCACCGCCGACGGGCCGACCGGGATCAGGCCGTCCGGCAGCAGGCTGGGGTGGCCGATCCGGCCGGTGTGCATGAGCTGCGCGAAGATCACGCCGCCCGCGTCGTGCACCGCCTCGGTGACCTCGCGCCAGGCCGCGACCTGCTCCTCGGAGTGCAGACCCGGGGTGTTGGTGTAGCCCTGCCCGATCACCGACGGCTGGGTGCCCTCGGTGATGATCAGCCCGGCGCTGGCCCGCTGGGCGTAGTAGGTGGCCGTCAGGGCGGTCGGGGTGCCGCCGGGGCCGTGGGCGCGGCTGCGGGTCATCGGGGCCATCGCGATGCGGTTGGCCAGCTTCGTGCCGGCGAGGTCGTGCGCGTCGAACGTGGTAGCCATGATCTTTCCTTCACTCGTTGAGTTACCTGTCCGAACAAGTATCTTGCCCGGGATGATTCCTGGATCCATTGGGAGCTAGGTCACCTGCTCCCGCGGGGTAGGTTGCTGTCTGAACAGGAAGGGGTGGGAATGGCGGAGATGAAGAGCAGCGCCGAGGCGCGGGAAGGCCTCGTCAGTCACGCCATCGTGCGGGTCGCCCGCCTGCACCGGATGCTGGCGGGTCAGCTGCTACGCCGGGTCGGCCTGCACACGGGGCAGGAACTGGTGATGATGCAGTTGTGGAGCGATGGCCCGCAGCGTCAGGCCGACCTCGTGCACGTGCTCGACTCGGACGCCGCGACCATGACCCGCACCATTCAGCGTCTGGAGCATGCCGGCTTCGTGCGCCGCTGCCCGTGCGCCGGCGACAAGCGCGCGTTCATCATCGAGCCGACCGCCGCCAGTCTCGCCCTGCGCGACGAGGTCGAACGGATCTGGGCTCAGCTGGAGGAGCTCACCGCCGGTGACCTCACCGCCGACGAGCGCACGGAGACGCTGCGGGTGCTGCGCCGGATCGAGGACGGTCTCACTCGCTCCGCGGGCCGCGACGGTTAGCCCCGCGGGGTCTGTTCAGCCGGACCAGCCACCGGGTGCCTCGTCGGGTGTCGAAGACCATCTGACTCACTCCTCACCTGCCGGCCGCGCGATGCCGCGGCGCCGCGCGACCCTCATCGGAAGTTCGCGCCACGAACAAAGTAATTCGTGGCGCGAACTTTTGCAAGGTAGACTGGCCGATGTGACACAGCATCACGGATTCGGGGCCTCCCTCGTCGGCCTGGCCGTGCTGATCCAGCGCCGCCACGCGCAGATCTGCGCCGAGCACGACCTCACGCCCGCCCAGGCCCAGCTCCTGTGCATGATCAAAGACCGGCCGCGGGGCATGACCGAGCTCGCCCAGCTCATGGGTCTGGCCAAGCCGGGCCTCAGCGGTCTGGTCGACCGCGCCGAACGGCGCGGGCTCGTCCGCCGCAACACCCCCGAGCGCGACCGGCGCGCCGTCACCCTCAGCACCACCCCGCTGGGCAAGGAGGCCGTCGATGCGCTCTTCGCCGACGTGTCCGACCGGCTGCCCGACATCCTCGAGGGTCTTTCGGCCCAGGACCGGCACGTCTTCGAGCACCTGGTCAATGCCGTCGTCGCGACCTCCGGTGGGCCCCCGCTCCTCGGTGGGCGAGCGGAGGTCGCCACGATGGCCTGCGGGGACTGCTGACAGTTCGCGCCAGTCAGGGAAACCGCGCGGAAACGTTTGACATCCACGGTGATCTATACCTAGCCTGCGTTGATTCGTTTCAGTCAGGTGTGTCCGATCCGCGGAGGTGTCGTCGTGCGGAACCCGCTGCGTCCGTACCGTCGGCCGACGGCCCTCGTGGCCGCGGCCTGCGCGGTATTGCTCACCCTCAGCGGTTCCCTGCCCGCCACGGCCGGGCGGCGGCCCGGCGGGCCCACGATGGAACGACTCGACCGGGGGCTGGTCGCCGCCGCCACCGGCGACGGCGTGTTCGTGAGCTGGCGGCTGCTCGCGGCCGAGGCGACCGGCGCCACCGCGACCGGCCTGGCCGGGCCGGACTTCCGGGTCTACCGCGACGGGCGGCCGGTCGCGCTGGTCACGGACAGTACCAACTGGCTGGACCGCGACGGCACCCCGACGTCCCGGTACCGGGTGGCGGCGGTCGTCCGGGGCCGCGAGGCCGGCCGCAGTGCCGCCGTCACGCCGTGGGCGGCCGCACACCGGGACCTGGCGCTGCGCAAGCCCGCCGACGGCGTGACGCCCGCCGGGCAGGCCTACACCTACACGGTCAACGACATGAGCGTCGGCGACGTCGACGGTGACGGGCAGTACGAGTACGTGGTCAAGTGGGACCCGTCCAACTCCAAGGACGTCTCGCAGGTCGGCTACACCGGGCCGGTCCATCTCGACACCTACCGTGCGGACGGCACCCTGCTGTACCGGATCGACCTGGGCGTCAACATCCGGGCGGGGGCGCACTACACCCAGTTCCCGGTGTACGACTTCGACGGCGACGGCCGCGCGGAGCTCATGCTCAAGACGGCGCCGGGCACGCGGGTGATCCGGTACGACGCGGCCGGCCGGGAGGTGTCCCGGCGGTACGTCACGATGCCCCGCGCGGACGTGCGGGCCGGCTACGCGCACACCGACGACTACCGGCTCAGCGCGGCCGGCTACCGCGAGCACCTGGTGACGATGTTCCGGGGCTGGCACGCGCATCCGGAGGTGGTGGCCGGGCGCTGGCCGGCGACCCTGGAGGCCGCCTTCGGCATCGCGCCGCGGTACGCCTACCCACTGTCGCGGGCCGACGCCGAGACCGTGGTCGACTACTTCATCGACGTCTACGCCCCGGCCCGCAGCGCCCGCAACAACCTGCGCGCCTTCGAGGGCTTCATCGTCGACGGGCCCGAGTATCTGACGGTGTTCGACGGTGCCACCGGCCGGGAACTGCAGACCGTGCGCTACCGGCCGGGGCGGCACGACGACGGGCTGATGTGGGGCGACTACGCGATGCCCCGGATCGAGCCCGGCAACCGGGTCGACCGGTTCCTCGCCGGGGTGGCCTACCTCGACGGCCGGCACCCGTCGGCGGTGTTCGCCCGCGGCTACTACACCCGCACCACGCTGGTCGCCTACCGCTGGGACGGTCACCGGCTGCGGGAGAACTGGTACGTGGACAGCGGCTGGACGCCGATGAGCAACCCGTTCAACGACTCCCCGCACGGCCGCGACGGCACCGATCCGCGGTACGGCACGCTCACCACCCAGGGCTTCCACTCGCTGAGCGCGGCCGATGTGGACGGCGACGGCCGCCAGGAGATCGTGTACGGCGCCGCGACGATCGACGACGACGGCAGCCTGCTCCACTCGTCGTTCGGCACGCTCCCGGAGGGCAGCGCCGCGCCGGGGCAGCGGGTCCGGCTCGGGCACGGCGACGCCATGCACGTGACGGACATCGACCCGGACCGGCCGGGCCTGGAGTCCTTCACGGTGCACGAGGGCGCCACGTACGCCCCGTACGGCATGGCGATGCGGGACGCGGCCACCGGCGAGGTGCTGTTCGGCACCTACTCCGGGCGCGACACCGGGCGCGGGATGATCGGCGACGTGCTGCCGGAGGTGCGCGGCATCGAGTCGTGGGCCAGCATGCCCGGCGGCTCCGAGGCGTCCGGGCTGCACACCGCCACCGGCACCGTGCTGCCCGGCGGGGTGCCCGGCACCAACCAGAGCATCCGCTGGGCGGCCGACCTGACCACGCAGATCGTCAACGGCGCCGGCGAGGTCACCCCGACGATCGACGACTGGCGGCGCGGCACCCTGCTGACCGCCGCGGGCACGCTGACCAACAACGGCACCAAGGGCAACCCGTCGCTGGTCGCGGACGTGCTCGGCGACTGGCGCGAGGAACTCCTGGCCCGCACGGCGGACAGCACGGCGGTACGGATCTACCTGAGCACCGAGGTCACCGGCCACAAGCTCTACACGCTCATGCAGGACCCGCAGTACCGCGTCGAGGTGGCCCGCCAGCAGACGACCTACAACCAGCCCGGGTATCCCGGCTTCTATCTGGCCTCGGACGTGAACTGGGCCGACGTTCCGCTGCGTGCCACCCGCTGAGCTCCGGGGGAGCTACAGCAGGGTGCGCACTTGCCGCTCGAAGCCCGCGACATGCTCCCGGGCCTGCGATGCCGCTCCGTCGGCGTCGCCGGCGACGATCGCGCGCAGCAGGGGGCCGTGCTGCTGGACGTGCGTGGCGACGGCCGGGATCTGGTCGAGCATCAGGCACCAGATGCGGGTGGCGAGATTGTCGTAGCGGACCAGCGTGTCTCGCAGGTGGGGGTTGTGGGTCGAGTCGTAGACCGCCCGGTGGATCGTCAGGTCCGCCCGGATCAGCTCGCGGGCCGGCACCGCCGCGGCGTCCAGCTCGTCCACGCTGTCGGCGAGCGAAGTCAGGAACCGGCGCTCGGCGGGGCGGGCGCGGATCGCGGCGTGGGCCGCGGCGGCCGGCTCGAGGAGGATGCGGACCTCGGTGAGGTAGGCCAGGTCGGTCAGGTGCACCTCGGTGGCGAAGGTGCCCCGCCGCGGGAAGGCGACCACGAGCCGCTCGGTCTCCAGGCGCTTGAGGGCCTCGCGGACCGGGGTCCGGCCGATGCCGAACTCGAGGGCCAGGTGCTGGTCGTTGATCGGCGTGCCGGGCCGGATGTCCAGCATCACGAGCCGGTCGCGGATCTCCCGGTAGGCCCGTTCGGACATCGACGGTTGCTCGGCGGAAGGGCGTAGGCCGTCCACCGGGTCGCGGGTCAGCGACGCTTGGTTGACGGTCTGAGACATGGCGACTAGCCTACCAGACGACTGATATATTAGATGTATACCACGGAGGCGCGTATGCCCAGCGATCGGTTGCCGGAGCACCCCGACTGGCTGTGGCGCACCCCGGATCCGAAGCCTTCCTACGACGCGATCGTCGTCGGCGGTGGCGGGCACGGCCTCGCCACGGCGTACTACCTGGCCCGCAACCACGGCATCACGAACGTCGCCGTGCTGGAGAAGGGCTGGCTGGCCGGCGGCAACATGGCGCGCAACACCACGATCATCCGCTCCAACTACCTGTGGGACGAGAGCGCGGCGATCTACGACTTCGCCCTCAAGCAGTGGGAGGTGCTGCCGGCGGAGCTCGACTTCGACTTCCTGTTCAGCCAGCGCGGTGTGCTGAACCTGGCGCACACGCTGCAGGACGTGCGGGAATGCACCCGCAGGGTCAACGCCAACAAGCTCAACGGTCTCGACGTGGCGTGGCTCGAGCCGGACGAGGTCTCGAAGGTCTGCCCGATCGTCAACACCTCGCCGGATGTGCGCTATCCCGTGCTCGGGGCCACCTTCCAGCCCAGCGCCGGCATCGCCAAGCACGACCACGTGGCCTGGGCCTTCGCGCGCGCGGCGGACCGGCTGGGCGTCGACCTGATCCAGAACTGCGAGGTGCTCGACTTCCTCCGGGCCGGCGACCGGGTCGTCGGCGTCCGCACCTCCCGGGGCGACATCCACTCCGGAACGGTCGGGCTGGCGGCGGCCGGGCACAGCAGCGTGCTCGCGGCCAAGGCCGGCCTCCGGCTGCCCGTGCAGTCGTATCCCCTGCAGGCGCTGGTCTCCGAGCTGCATGAGCCGGTCCACCCGACGGTCGTGATGTCCAACCACGTCCACGTCTACGTCTCGCAGGCGCACAAGGGCGAGCTGGTGATGGGCGCCGGCGTCGACACCTATACCGGCTACGGCCAGCGCGGGTCGTTTCACGTCATCGAGAAGCAGATGGCCGCGGCGGTCGAGCTGTTCCCGATCTTCGCGCGGGCGCACGTGCTGCGCACCTGGGGCGGCATCGTCGACGTCTCCCCGGACGCCTCGCCCATCATCGACCGCACCCCGGTCGAGGGCCTGTACGTCAACTGCGGCTGGGGGACCGGCGGCTTCAAGGCGACCCCGTCGGCCGGCTGGACGATGGCGCACACGATGGCCACGGGCCGCCGGCACCCCCTCAACGAGCCCTTCGCGCTGAGCCGCTTCACCTCCGGCGCCCTCATCGACGAGCACGGCGCCGCCGCCGTGGCGCACTAGACCCAGGAGTCACCGATGCTGCTGCTGACCTGCCCGTGGTGCGGGCCCCGGGACGAGACCGAGTATCACTACGGGGGACAGAGCCACGTCGCCTACCCCGGGAATCCCGCCGACCTGACCGACGCCGAGTGGGGTGAATACCTCTTCGTCCGGGACAACCCCAAGGGTCTGTCCGCCGAGCGGTGGGTGCACAGCATCGGCTGCCGACGCTGGTTCAACGTCGTGCGCGACACCGTGACGTACGCGGTCCTGGCGGTCTACGGGCCGCGGGATCCCCGTCCCAGCATCGCCTCGGGAGACCCGCGATGACCGCACAGTCCCACCGGTTGCCGGCCGGTGGCCGCATCGACCGTGACCGCGAGGTCCGGATCACGGTCGACGGCCGTGAGCTGCTCGCCCACCCCGGCGACACCGTCGCCTCCGCGATGCTCGCCCACGGGCTGGTCGAGGTCGGCCGCTCCATCTACCGGGACCGTCCGCGCGGGATCGTCGCGGCCGGCGTGGAGGAGCCGAACGCGCTGCTGCGGGTGCTCGGCCGCTGTTCGGAGTCGATGTTGCCGGCCACGACGGTGGCGGTTCGCGAGGGTCTCTCGGTCGAGACGCTCTCCGGGCCCGGCCGCCTGGATCCCACGCCGGACCCCGCGATCTACGACAAGAAGTTCGTGCACACCGACGTCCTCGTGGTCGGCGCCGGCCCGGCCGGACTGGCGGCGGCCTCCGCCGCCGCCCGCGGTGGGGCCCGGGTCGTGATCGTCGACGACCAGCCGGAGTGCGGCGGCTCGCTGCTGTCGGCGGGCACCGAGCGGATCGACGGCCGCCCGGCCGGGGAGTGGGTGGCCGGCGTGCGGGCGGAGCTCGCGGCCGCCGCCGAGGTCACGATGCTGCCGAGGACGACGGCGTTCGGTTCGTACGACGACAACTACGTCCTCGCCGTCGAGCACCGGACCGACCACCTCGACGCCGCGCCGGAGGGTGTTTCCCGGCAGCGGTGCTGGCACATCCGCGCCCGCCAGGTCGTGCTCGCGACCGGTGCCCACGAGCGGCCCCTGGTCTTCGCGGGCAACGACCGGCCGGGCGTGATGCTGGCCGGCGCCGTGCGCACCTACCTCAACCGGTACGCCGTGCGCCCCGCCGGCCGCGTCGTCGTCGCGACCACGAACGACAGCGCCTACGACCTGGTCACCGATCTGGTGGGCGCGGGCGTCGAGGTGGCGGCCGTCGTCGACGCGCGCCCCGGGGCGTCGGCCCGGGCGCTCGCCGCCCCGGTTCCGGTGCTGACCGGCAGCGTCGTCTGCGACACCGACGGCGACGGCCGGCTCACCGGCGTCGAGGTGGCCCGCCTCGGCGACGACGGGCTGCTGGCCGGCGACCGGGAGACCATCGCGTGCGACACCCTCGCCGTCTCCGGCGGCTGGAGTCCGGTCGTCCACCTGCACAGCCAGCGGCAGGGCCGGCTGACGTGGAGCGACGAGATCGCGGCGTTCGTGCCGCTCGGCGCGGTGGCCGACCAGTTCGTCGCCGGCGCGGCGGCCGGCGACTTCACGCTCGACGGGGCGCTGGCCGGCGGGAGCACGGCCGGCGCGACCGCCGCCTCCCGGGCCGGCTTCCCCACCGACGCCGAGGCGCCGCGGGGCGAAGGCGGTGGGCTGGGCGGCATCCGGCCGGTCTGGCTGGTGCCGGGCGCCGCGGGCGAGCCGGGGCAGTGGACCGGGCACTTCGTCGACCTGCAGCGGGATCAGACGGTCGCCGACGTGTGGCGCGCGACCGGCACCGGCATGCGCAGCGTCGAGCACATCAAGCGCTACACCTCGATCAGCACCGCCAACGACCAGGGTAAGACCTCCGCCGTCAACGCGATCGGCGTGATCGCCGCCGCCCTGGGCGGGGAGACCACGCCCGAGGCTGTGGGCGTCACGACGTTCCGCGCGCCGTACACGCCGGTGGCGTTCGCCGCCCTCGCCGGCCGGGAGCGGGGCGACCTGTTCGATCCCGCGCGCACCACGTCGCCGCACGCCTGGCACGTCGCGCACGGCGCGGAGTTCGAGATCGTCGGGCAGTGGCTGCGCCCGCGATACTTCCCGCGACCGGGCGAGACGATGGACGAAGCCGTCGCCCGCGAGTGCCGCGCGGCCCGGACCGGCGTGGCGATGATGGACGCGACCACCCTGGGCAAGATCGAGGTCGTCGGTGCCGACGCCGGGGAGTTCCTCAACCGGGTCTACACCAACGGCTTCAAGAAGCTCGCCGTCGGCTCGGCGAGGTACGGGGTCATGTGCGGCGCCGACGGGATGATCCTCGACGACGGGGTCGCGCTGCGGCTGGCCGAGGACCGCTACTTCCTGACCACCACGACCGGTGGCGCCGCCAAGGTGCTCGACTGGCTCGAGGAGTGGCTCCAGACCGAGTGGCCCGACCTCGACGTGCACTGCACGTCCGTGACCGAGCAGTGGACCACGATCGCCGTCGTCGGCCCGCGGTCGCGGGAGGTCGTCGCCCGGGTCGCGCCCGACGTCGACCTGGCCAACGACGCCTTCCCGTTCATGACCTTCCGGGAGACCGGCCTCGCCTCGGGCGTGCCCGCGCGGATCTGCCGCATCTCCTTCTCCGGCGAGCTCGCCTACGAGATCAACGTGGCCGGCTGGTACGGCCGGGCGGTCTGGGAGCAGGTGTACGCCGCGGGCGCCGAGCTCGGCATCACGCCGTACGGCACCGAGACGATGCACGTGCTGCGGGCCGAGAAGGGCTATCCGATCGTCGGGCAGGACACCGACGGCACGGTCACCCCGCAGGACGCCGGGATGGGGTGGGTGGTCTCGAAGGTCAAGGACTTCATCGGCAAGCGCTCGTTCGACCGGCTCGACACCGCCCGCCCCGACCGCAAGCACCTGGTCGGGTTGCTGCCGGTCGACGGCACGACCCGGCTCCCCGAGGGCACCCAGCTCGTCGCCGAAGGGGTGCCGATCACCCCGGCGGACGGCCCCGTCCCGATGCTCGGCCACGTCACCTCCAGCTACCACAGCGAGGCTCTCGGCCGGCCGTTCGCCCTCGGCCTGGTCGCCGGCGGCCGGGCCCGGATCGGCCAGACCGTCGTCGCCGCCGTGGGCGCCGCCCGGATACCGGTCCTCGTGGCCGGTCCGGTCCTGTACGACCCCGAAGGGAGCAAGCGTGATGGCTGAGCCGACGATGCTGCGCGAGAGCCCACTGGCCCACCTCGAGGGCACGATGCGTGCCACCCACGGCGGGGCGGTCGCCCTGCGCGAGATCGGGCTGCTGAGCATGATCAGCGTTCGCGTCGAGCCCGGCAGCGCGGCCGCGGCGCGGCTCGGCGACGCGATCGGCTGCCCGCTGCCCGCGGCCTGCGGCCAGACCTCCGCCGCCGGCGAGCACGACGTGCTCTGGCTCGGCCCCGACGAGTGGCTGGTGGTCTCGCGCCGGGACGAGCCGTCGACCCTCGCGGCCCTGCTCCACCAGGCGCTGGCGGGGGAACACGGGTCGGTCGTCGACGTGTCGGCCAACCGGACCGTCCTCGAGCTCAGCGGCGGCCGGGCCCGCGCGGTCCTGGAGAAGGGTTGCCCGGTCGACCTGCACCCCCGGGCGTTCTTCCCGGGCCGGGCGGTCACGACGACCGTGGGCCCGGTGCCGGTGGTCCTCTGGCAGACCGGGGCGGCCGGCTACCGGCTGCTGCCGCGGTCGTCGTTCGCCGACTACCTGGCCCGCTGGCTGCTCGACGCGATGACCGAGTATGCCGGCCCGCCGCGGGCCGGCCTCCCTACGGTCCCACGGTGACGCCGGGCGCGTTCGATCTGTGCTGACTCCCCGCCGCCCGGTCGGGTCCTGACAATTAGTGGCGCCCCGGTGCAACCCTTCGGCGGTCCGGACTCGTGCTTACCGGGACTGCACGGATAGGGGTGGGGATGAGCGATCGCGACGCGGCGTTCGCCGAGTACTTCGCGGCCCGGTCGGGGGCCGATGCGAGGGACGGCGTTTCTGCTCTGCGGGGACTGGCACCGGGCGGAGGACCTGGTCCAGACCGCGTTCACCAAGCTGTACACGCGCTGGAACCGGGTGGCGCGGCACGAGGCGCTGGACCCGTACGTCAGGCAGGCGCTGATCCGCACCTACATCGACGACGGCCGCCGGGGCTGGTGGCGGCGTGAGCGGCCGCAGGAGACGCCGATCGACCGGGCGGGCATGCCGGTGTCGGCCGACGACCGGCTGGTGTTGATGCGGGCCCTGGCCGAGGTGCCGCCCCGGCAGCGGGCGGTGCTGGTGCTGCGCTACTGGGAGGACATGTCGATCGAGGAGACCGCGGCGGTCCTGAGTTGCTCGCCCGGCACGGTCAAGAGCCAGGCCGCGCGTGGCCTGGACACCCTGCGAACGCTGATGTCCCACCCCGTCACCGCCGAATGACGAATGCGCCGGATGAGGAGAGCACCGTGAACGAGAACGATCTGCGCGAGGCGATGCGGGCCAGCCTGACCATCACCCCGCCACCGCCGATGGAGTCGGCGGCGGCCGTGACGGCCGGGCGCCGGGCGGTACGCCGGCGCACGACGCTGGCCGGCGCCGGGGTGGCCGCGGTGCTGGTCACGGCGACGGCCCTGGCCGTGAACCCGGGCCTGCGGCTGGTCGCGGGCGGCGACGGCGGCAACGCGCCCTGGGCCGGCCCCGGAGTCCCGTCGGCACACCCGACCCCGGCCGACGCCGGCGACCACACCAAGCCGGCCTGGCCGCTCGACGGCGACGGTCAGCCCCAGGAGGATGCCACCGCCCGCTCCGGCGAGCGCTACGAGCAGGGCAAGAAGCTGCTCGACGAGATCCTGGCCGTGGTGCCCGCCGGCTGGAGCAAGCCGACCGGCGAGACCGCCGACAAGATTCCGCTGCGGAGCCACCAGGCCGCGGTCGAGGGCGACAACTCCGGGAAGACCTGGGGATATCTGGCCAGCGCGGCGGTCGCCAAGGACGGCGGGACCGGACGGCTGCTGGCGGAGGTGCACACCAAGGACAACGGACTGCCGCAGGAGCCGTGCGAGCTGGCCCGGAGCTTCTGGACCATGGGTGGCGATTGCGAGATCGTCACGGTCGGCACGGCGAGGGTCGGCGTCGTGAAGTCCGGCGGCAGTGACAGCGGGATCGACCAGTGGGCGGCCTTCCGCCACTCGGACGGTGTCGTGGTCTACATGGCGCAGAGCCGCACGGCCTCGAACGGCGAGGCTAACCCGGGTTCGCTCACGAACCTGCCCCTGACCGTGCCGCAGCTAGCGGCGCTGGCCACCGACGCCCGCTTCCACCTCGGCTGAGACCGGCCGAGGCGAGCCTCAGGTGCCGCAGAAGGTCCGGTAGGCGCCGAAGTCCTCCGGCGCGGCGGCGGCGTAGCGCTCGAGACCCGGGCGCTCGTCGTAGGGGGCGGTGACCGCCTCCAGCAGCCGTTCGAACGGGTCCAGGTCGCCGTCCGTCGCGGCGGCGAGGGCCTGCTCGACGAGGTGGTTGCGGGGGATGTAGACGGGGTTGACCCGGTCCATCGCGTCGGCGTCCGGGCCCAGGGCCCGCCAGCGGGCCACCCAGCCGTCGATCGCGGCCAGGTCGACGAACAGGCGGCGGACGGGCTCGGCGGCGCCGCGGGCCGCGGTGGCGAGGGTACGGAAGAACGACGTGTGCTCGACGTGGTCGGCCCGCAGCAGGGTGAGCAGGTCGCCGGCCAGTGTGGCGACCACGGTGGCGTCGACGGCGCCGGGCAGGCCCAGCTTGGCTCGCATGCCGTCCGACCACGCGGTGTCGTACCGGGGGCGGAACCCGCCGAGCGACTCCACCGCGAGGGCGACGGCCCGTTCCTGGTCGTCGTCCAGCAGCGGCAGCAGGGCCTCGGCGAGCCGGGCCAGGTTCCACTCGGCGATGGCCGGCTGGTTGCCGTACGCGTATCGCCCGCCGTGGTCGATCGAGCTGTAGACCGTGGCCGGGTCGTAGGCCTCCATGAACGCGCACGGGCCGTAGTCGATGGTCTCGCCGGAGATGGTCATGTTGTCGGTGTTCATGACCCCGTGCACGAAGCCGACGAGCATCCACCGGGCCACCAGCGCCGCCTGGGCGGCGACGACCGCCTCGAACAGGGCGAGGTACGGCCGTTCGGCCCCGGCGGCGGCGGGGTGGTGCCGGGCGATCGCGTGGTCGGCGAGGCGGCGCAGCACGTCGGTGTCGCCGGTGGCCCGGGCGTACTGGAAGCTCCCGACGCGCAGGTGGCTGGCGGCCACCCGGGCGAGCACGGCGCCCGGCAACGGGGTCTCCCGGTGCACCGTGCGCCCGGTCGCCACCACGGCGAGGGCGCGGGTGGTGGGGATGCCGAGGGCGTGCATGGCCTGGCTGACGACGTACTCGCGCAGCATCGGGCCGACCGCGGCCAGACCGTCACCGCCACGCGCGAACGGCGTACGCCCGGAGCCCTTGAGATGCAGATCGCGGGACCGGCCGTCGGGGCCGGTGAGCTCACCGAGCAGCAGCGCGCGGCCGTCGCCGAGCCGGGGGGAGTAGCCGCCGAACTGGTGCCCGGCGTACGCCTGCGCGACCGGGGTGGCGCCGTCGGGGACGGCGGTGCCGAGCAGCAGGCGCACACCGTCGGGGCCGCGCAGCCGCGCCGGGTCGAGGCCCAGCTCGGCGGCGAGCGGCTCGTTGAGCACGAGCAGCCGCGGGTCGGGAGCCTCCTCGGCCCGCCAGGCGAGGGCGAGCTCCGGTAGCTCCCGCGCGAAGCGGTTGTCCAGGCTGAGGGCCGGCGGCGCGATGGTCACACCGTCGAGAGTAGGCCGAACCGGCGGAACGGGGCCTTGCGCCCTCCCGGAGGTCAGCGTCTTCGGGCCGAACGTCCGGTGCCGCAAAAAGGTGCATTCTGCGACATTTGTGGGCGGCGTAACGGGCATGTCCGGTGGTAAGGGATCGCATGTGAGTCAGCAGGCTGAAACGTACGAGACCTATGTCCGGCCCTGGCTCGGCGGGCTGCTGCGCTCGTTGCGGCTCGACGTCTCCTACACGCGTGCCGAGGGCAACTGGCTTTCCTGCGGGGACGGCTCGGGCCCGGCCCGGGTGCTCGACGCGGTGGGCGGGTACGGGGCGAACTTCTTCGGCCACTACCACCCGGCACTGACCGACCGGCTGGTGCGGCTCGTCGCCGGCCGCGTCCCGGTCCAGGCGCAGGGTTCGATCCGGTCCGTCACGGCGGACCTGGCCAGGGAGCTGTCGCGGCGCGTCGGCGGCGGGGTGGACGAGTACGTCGTCACGTTCGCCAGCACCGGCGCGGAGGCGGTCGAGGCGGCGGTCAAACACGCGGAGCTGGCCTGGCGGGAAGGCGTCGCGGAGCACCGGCAGCGGCTGGTCAAGAAGTCGGCGCAGCTGGTCCGCCAGCTGCCCGAGCTGGACGACGCCGCGCTGAGGGTGCTGCGGCAGCTCGGCTACACCGGCGACCGGCGGACCCGGGCCGCGCTCGACCACCTGATCGCCCTCAACGACCGGGCGGCCGCCGGCAGCCCCCAGTTCCTGGCCCTGGAGGGCGCGTTCCACGGCAAGACCATGGGCGCGGTCCAGCTGACCCATCACGACACCTACCGGGGACCCTTCGACCAGGGCTCGACCAGGTTCGTCAGCGGCCCGGCGGCGCTGGCCGAGCAGCTGCGGGCCTGCCGGCGCACGCGGTACGAGGTCACGGTGTCGGGATCCGCGCTGGTGATCACGAGCCGGTCCTTCTCGGCCGCAGCCGCGTTCTTCGTCGAGCCGATCCAGGGTGAGGGCGGCATCCGGGTCCTCACCCCGCGGCGCCTGCGGGAGCTCGCGGCGGCCGCTCGCGCCGAGGGCGTCCCGCTGGTGCTGGACGAGATCCAGTCCGGCATGGGCCGCACCGGCAGCTTCTGCTTCAGCGAGCAGTCCGGGGTCCGCGGCGACTACGTCCTGCTCGCCAAGAGCCTCGGCGGCGGCCTGGTGAAGATCGGCGCCCTGCTCGTCCGGCGGGAGCGGTACCGGCACCGGTTCGGTGAGATCCACAGTTCCACGTTCGCCGAGGACGATCTGAGCGCGGGCGTCGCCCTGGAGGCCCTGCGGGTGCTCGACAGCGAGGGACTGATGACCCGGGCCGCGGCGACCGGCAGGTGGCTGCGCGAGCAGCTGGAACAGCTGCGCCGTCGCTATCCCGGGGTGCTCGCGGAGATCCGCGGGGCGGGCCTGATGATCGGCGTCGAGTTCGCCGGCCAGTCCGCGAGCCCGTCGCGGGCGATCCGGCTGCTCGACGCGCAGCGGCTGCTGGGCTACGCGCTGACCGGCTATCTGCTGCACGAGCACGGGGTGCGGGTCGCACCCACCCTCTCGAACCCCAACACCCTGCGCCTCGAACCCGCCGCGACGCTGTCCCTGGAGGAGGGCGCGCTGCTGCTGCGGGCGCTGGAATCGGCGTGCGAGGTGATCCACAAGGCCAACGCCTACCGGCTGACGCGGTTCATCGTGGGCGCCACCGGCGGGTCGCGCGTCGCGGACTACCGGCGGGACCTCGGCTGGGACGCCCACGACCCGTCGTTGCCGCAGGTGGCCTTCGTCGGTCACTTCATCACCACCTCGGACATGGCGCTCTGGGACCCGAGCTTCGAGCTGTTCACGAGCGCGGAACTCGTCGACTACCTCGAGCGGGTGGGCCCCTACCTGAAGGCGGAGCTCACCGATCGCCGCACCGTCGTCTCCGGCACCGGCGCCAAGGTCCAGCTGAACTTCCTGGGCGTGCTGGCCTCGTCGCGCCAGATGAGCCGGAGCATCTTCGGCGACGGCACCCGGACCCGGGCGATGATCTCCGAAGCCGTCCAGGAGTCTGCCGCCGCCGGCTGCGTCGCCCTGGGCCTGGGCGGCTACAACTCCATCGTGACGGCGAACGCCCAGTCCCTGCCGCCCGACCACCTGGCGCTGACCACCGGCAACGCGTTGACCGTCGGCATGGGCCTGCGCGCCGTCGAGCGGGCGGCGGCCGAGCGGGGGATCCCGCTGGAGAGCGCCCGGTTCGCCGCGGTCGGTGCCAACGGCAACATCGCCAGCATCTACAGCGAGCTGATGTCCGACCGGGTGCCGAGCCTGCTGCTGATCGGGCGGCCCGGCCGGGAAGAGGCGATCTTCAAGGCGGCCCGGCGGGTCTACGCCCGCGCCCTGAAGCGCATCGACGCCGCCCGTGCGGCGGATCGCACCGCCGGCCTGCGGGGCCTGGCCGGCAGCATCTTCCGCCATCCGTCCTTCCAGGCCCTGGCGGACCGGACGTGGCCCGGCACCGAGGACGACATCCGGCGGCTGCACGACGCCCTGACCGCCGGTCCCGGGGAAGCCCCGCTGAGCATCGCGACCGATCTCGGTGGCCTGGCGCGGGCGAACCTGGTGCTGGCCGCCAGCAACTCGCCCGATCCGCTCATCTTCGCCGGGATGCTGGGCCCGCAGCCGGTGGTCATCTGCGATATCTCGGTCCCGATGGACACCGACGCCTCGGTGCGGGCGCGGCGCCCCGACGTCACGGTCATCCAGGGCGGCGTGGTGCGCCTGCCCGCCAACCCCGACTTCGTCATCGGCGGGATCCCGCTGGAGCCCGGGCTCTCCTTCGCCTGCATGGCCGAGACGGTGCTGCTGGGCCTGGAAGGCATCCGCACCCACTACAGCTACGGCCAGATCTCCGCGGATCAGGTGGAGACGATCTCCGCGGTCGCGGAGAAACACGGCTTCGTCCTGGGCCGGCCCCGCCTCGAAAGCAGCTACTGAGTCAGGCGCTTGGCGAAGGCGAGCTGGTTGTAGGGCGACCGGTCGTAGGGCTCGATCTCCTCGTAGCCGCTCGCGCGGTACAGCGCGATCGCCTCGGTCAGGGCACGGTGAGTGCCCAGGCACAGGGTCGTGACGGCGTGGGCGGCCGCCTCCGCCTCCAGGCTGTCCAGCAGCCGGCGGCCGAGCCCCAGCCCGCGCGCCGGCCCGGCCACCCACAGGTGGCGGATCTCGGCGGTCCGGTCGCCGAGCCGCCGCCAGGCGCCGCAGCCGACGGGCTGGTCCTCCTCGTACGCGACCAGCAAGCCTCCGGCGTCCCCGGTCAGCTCGCCGGGGTCCACCAGGGCCGCGTCGTCGTACCCCTCCGGGAAGCGGACGGCGAGCTCCGCGGCGTACGCCCGCAGGCATCGCCGGGCGTCGGCGGAGCCGGCGGCGGCACCGCGCACCGTCACGGCGGCCAGCCGGAGCAGCCGCCGGATCCGGTCCTGGGCGTCGATCAGCTGCCGGCGCTGGCCGGCCGAGAGCCGCCCCAGCAGCTCGCTGATCCCGGCCCGCGAGCGGGCGTCGAGGTCGGCGCGCTCGCGTTGGCCGGCGTCGGTCAGCTCGGCGATCCGGACCCGCCCGTCGGCCGGGTGGGCGCGGGTGCGGACGAGATCCTGCTCCTGCAGCGAGCGCAGCAGCCGGCTCAGATAGCCGGAGTCCAGGCCGAGGCGGGCGCGCAGGTCGCGGACGTCGGCCCGGTCGCCGATCTCGAAGAGCAGCCGGGCCTCGCTCAGCGGGCGGTCCTGGCCGAGATACCGATCGGTCAGCACGCCCAGGCGGCGCGTGTAGTACCGGTTGAAGTCGCGAACCGTCTCGACCTGCTCGATGGCGGGGTCCATCGGCCGATGCTACCGCGAGATCTCTGACCTAGGTCAGAGATTTTCCTCGACGGGCGCCAGGGCGGGGCGCTTCGCGGTACGGCCGTCTCCCGAGGAACGACCGCGCAGGCGCCGGAGGAGCCACGGCCCGACGAAGCTCGCGACCCAGTGCGCCTCGCCAACCGCGCGCCGCCATGCCGCGGGTCTCCGCTGTGGCGCGAGTGGACTCATCCACTGGGGGTCGTTGCCCGGCAGGTCCAGCGCGTGACCGACGGCGGCGGCGAGCCGGGTGTGGCCGAGCGTGTTCAGGTGCAACCGGTCCGGGCTCCACAACCGCGCATCCGTGCAGACCGGGTGCGCGGACAGATCCACCACGGTGGCCCCGTGCCGGCCGGCGGCCTCCCGGACGTGCGCGTTGAGGTCCTGTGCGCGTTTCGCGAGCCCGCGTGCGGCCGGCACCAGCACCGAGGGGTCGGGCAGGGCGAAGGTGACGACGTGCGCGCCGAGACCGGTCAGCGCCGCGACCATGCGCTCCTGGTGGCCGGCCACCTCGGCGGCGTCGAACCGGGGCCGGAGCAGGTCGTTCATCCCGGCCAGCACGGTGACCAGGTCGGGGCGCAGGCTGAGCGCCACGGGGAGCTGCTCCGCGTGCACCTCCTGGGTGAGCCGGCCCCGGACCGCGAGGTTGGCGTAGTGCACGCGCGGGTCCGCGGCCGCCAGCTGTACGGCGAGGCGGTCCGCCCAGCCGCGGTAGCCGCGTACCTCGTCGCCGTCGTTCATTCCCTCGGTCTGGCTGTCCCCGAGTGCTACGTAACGCAGATATGCGCCTGTCACTACCGCTCCTTGGTGAGCATCTGTCGGTCCGGCCAGGCGGGTGGCTCGTCAGCCGACCGGGCCCTTGTCGCTGCGCAGAGTGTCCAGGACGGAGGCGTACATCCGGGCCTTGATGGTGCCGAGCGTGGTGCCGGCCGTGCTCACCTGCGACTGGGCGATCTCCATCGCGGTCGCCCGCACCGCGTCCTCGCCGACCGCCCGGTCGACGATGGCGGCGGCGAGGGCATCGGCGCCGGGGTAGCGGCGCGCGGTGGTCATCGCCTCGTGCGCCGCCTGCGGGGTCAGCCGGGCCTGGATCAGCGCGGACATGCCCGCGGTGAACGGGATGTCGATGGCGGCCTCGGGCAGGCACCAGTAGCCGCGGTCGGCGCGCATCACCCGGAAGTCGTGTGCCAGGGAGAACATCGCCCCGGCGGCGAAGGTGTGCCCCTGCAGGGCGGCCACGGTGATCACCGGCAGCGCCAGCATCCGGGCCAGGAGTTCGTGGACGCTCACGACGTAGGCCTGGTACTGGTCGCCGTGCGCGAGCAGCCACTCCAGGTCCAGGCCGTTGGAGTAGAACTTGCCGGTCGCGGTGGTCACCAGGGCGCCGGAGCCGGCCTTCTCCACCTCGTCCAGCGCGCCGTTGACGGCGGCGATCCAGTCCGGATGGAAGCGGTTCTCGGTGTCACCGAGGTCCAGCACGAAGACGTCGTCCTGCTGCGCGAGGGTGGGCATGGGGAGCTCCGTTTCTCACCGGTTGACGGTGCGGCGGGTGAATTCGGGTGCGGTCCTGGCGGCGTTCGCCGTACGGGCGATCTTGTGGTTGGCGCCGAGCAGGAGCCGCAGCTGATAGCGGCTCTCCAGGCGCATCGCGCGCCACGGCGCGGCCGGCCACGCCTTGTGGAACAGCAGTTTCGTCGCGGCGATCGAGTCGGGCGAGCGGGCCACGAGCTGGTGCGCGAGTGCCATGGCCGCCGCGTGCGGGTCGGCGGAGACGTCGGTGACCAGGCCCAGCTCGCGGGCGCGGGCGCCGTCGAAGACCTCGCCGGTCATGGTCAGCCGCTTGGCGACGTCCATCGGCAGCAGCTCGCGCAGGCTGACCGTGCCGCTCATGTCCGGCACCAGGCCCCACTTGGCTTCCATGATGGAGAACTGGCAGTCCGGGGTGGTGAACCGGAAGTCGGCGCCGAGCGCGAGTTGCAGCCCGCCGCCGAAGCAGTGTCCCCGGATCACCGCGAGCACCGGGACGGGCAGCCGCCGCCACGCCCGGCAGGCCTCCTGGTAGAGGTTGGTGGAGCGCCACGGCGGTCGCACGAAGTTGATCATCATGCGGGCGGGCTGCCGGGCCACCGAGGCGAAGTCGAGCCCGGCGGAGAAGCTGGTGCCGTCGCCGGTGAGGATCACCGCCCGGACGCCGCCGGCCCGGCGCAGCTGCCGGGCGGCGTCGACCAGTGCCCGCATCATGTCAAGATCGAGGGCGTTGAGCTTGTCGGCGCGGTTGAGCGCGACCTTGGCGACCGGCCCGTCGATCGTGGTCACGACCCGGTCCGGGTTGGCTGCGGGCATGGGTGTTCGTGCCTCTCTGGTCGGTCGTGCCTGGCCGGTGGTCAGATCGTGAGCGTCGCGTGGGTGCCCTGGGAGATGGCGCGTTTCGCGTCGAGCTCGGCGGCGACGTCCGCGCCACCGACGACCCGGGCGGGAAGGTCGGCCGCGCGCAGCTCGTCGTAGAGCTCGCGGCGCGCCTCCTGGCCGGCGCAGATGACCACGTCGTCGACCGCCAGCAGCCGGGCCGTGCCGCCGACGGTGAGGTGCACCCCGCCGTCGTCGATCCGGTCATAGCTGACGCCCGCGATGAACTCGACGCCGCGGGCCTTGAGGGCGGCCCGGTGCACCCATCCGGTCGTCTTCGCCAGCCCGGCGCCGATCCTGCCGGTCTTGCGCTGCAGGAGATACACCTGCCGCGGCGGGGTCGGCCCGGACGGCGGGACCAATCCACCGGGGTACGCGCCGGTGTCGTCGACACCCCACTCGCGCATCCACTCCGCCACGGGCTGGGGCGTGCCGAGGATCCCGGCATGGGTGAGGAACTCGCACATGTCGAAGCCGATGCCGCCGGCGCCGACGACGGCGACGCGGGGCCCGACGGTGACCGCGCCGGTGAGCACGTCGGGGTAGCTGTGCACGTTGGGGCGGTCGCTGCCGGGGATGGTCACCGCTCGCGGGGTGACTCCGGTGGCGACGATGATCTCGTCCCATCCGCCGTCGCTGAACTGCGCGAGCGTGGCGGCCTGGCCGAGTCGCACTTCGACACCGAGGGTCCGCAGGCGGCGGGTGAAGTACCGCAGGGTCTCGCCGAACTCCTCCTTGCCGGGGACGCGCCGGGCGAGCTGGAACTGCCCGCCGATCGTGGCGGAGCCCTCGAACAGGGTGACCTGATGTCCTCGTTCGGCGGCGGTGGTCGCGGCGGCGAGGCCGGCGGGCCCGGCGCCCACGACGGCGACGCGTTTGACCCGCCGAGCCGGGCGCAGGATCAGTTTCGTCTCGTGGGCAGCCCGGGGATTCACCAGGCAGCTGACCGTCTTGTGCGCGAACGTGTGGTCCAGGCACGCCTGGTTGCAGGCGATGCAGGTGTTGATCTCGTCGGCGCGGCCGGCCGCCGTCTTCGCCACCCAGTCGGGATCGGCGAGCAACGGCCGCGCCATGGAGATCATGTCCGCGTCGCCGCGCGCCAGGACCTCCTCCGCGGTCTCCGGCATGTTGATCCGGTTGGAGGCCACGACCGGCAGGGCCACCGCGCGGCGCAGCCGTCCGGTGATCGCGGTGAACGCGGCGCGGGGGACCGACGTGACGATGGTGGGGATGCGGGCTTCGTGCCAGCCGATGCCGGTGTTGATGAGGGTGGCGCCGGAGGCCTCGATCTCCTGGCCGAGGGCGACCGTGTCCGGCCAGGACTGACCCCGTTCGACGAGGTCGAGCAGGGACATCCGGTAGATGATCATGAAGTCGTCGCCCACCGCGGCGCGGGTCCTGCGGACGATCTCGGTGGCGAACCGGCGGCGTTTGGCCGCGGTGCCGCCCCACGCGTCGTCGCGGCGGTTCACCCGCTCGGCGAGGAACTGATTGATCAGATAGCCCTCGGAGCCCATGATCTCCACGCCGTCGTAGCCGGCCGCCCGGGCCAGCACCGCGGCGTGCGCGAAGTCGTCGACGGTCCGGGCGACCGTGCGGGCGGTCATGGCCCGGGCGCGGAACGGGGTGATCGGTGACTTCGACGCAGACGCGGTCGCGCTGAACGGGTGGTAGCTGTAGCGCCCGGCGTGCAGCAGTTGCAGCGCGATCCGGCCGCCGCCGGCGTGCACCGCCTCGGTGATGCCGCGGTGGCGGCGCACCTCGCGGCGGTTGGTCATCTTCCCGGCGAGCGGGAGCAGCCAGCCGGTGCGGTTCGGGGCGTAGCCGCCGGTGATGATCAGGCCGACCCCGCCGCGGGCGCGTTCGGCGTAGAACTCGGCGAGCCGTCCGGCGTGCCGGGGGCGGTCCTCCAGGCCGGTGTGCATCGAGCCCATCAGGACGCGGTTCGGCAGCGTGAGGAAGCCGAGATCGAGGGGCGCGAGCAGATGCGGAAAACGTGCCGCCGCGAGGTCCGCAGCCATGGTTTCTCCTGTCCGAGCCGGGGGCCCGGCAACACCCTACTCACCGGTAACTAATTGCTATGGCATGGTACATAGCCCGCTCGGCGCGGGCAAGGGTGGACTAATTCCTACTAGGCACATAGGGTCAGTAGGATGACTCGCAGGACCCTCAAGCTCGGCGCTGTGCTCCTCGGAGTGGGCGGGCCGGGCCAGCACGACACCTGGCTCAGTCCGGAGATCCCCGGCGACGCCAGCGTCGACATCCGCTGGTACATCGCCCGGGCCCGGCAGGCCGAGGCCGCCGGCTTCGACCACGTGTTCATCGTGGACAGCCAGTTCATCACCCCGGACTCGCCGCACCACTACCTCAACCGCCTGGAACCGCTCACCCTGCTGTCCGCCGTCGCCGTGCACACCTCGCACATCGGGCTGGTCGGGACGCTCACCACCTCCTACAACGACCCGTTCAACGTCGCCCGCCGGCTCGCCTCGCTCGACCTGATCAGCGGCGGCCGGGCCGGCTGGAACGTGGTGGCCACCGGGGACGGCGGGACAGCCGGCAACTACGGTCGCGACGAGCACTATGACTACGCCACCCGCTACGGCCGGGCGCTCGAGCACGTCCGGGTGGTCCAGGGGCTGTGGGACTCGTACGAGGACGACGCGTTCCCCCGCGACAAGCGGGGTGGTGTCTTCTTCGACCCCGCCCGGCAGCACGCGCTGCACCACAAGGGGGAGCACTTCTCGGTCGCCGGGCCGCTCAACATCGAGCGCTCGCCGCAGGGTCAGCCGGTCATCTTCCAGGCCGGCGACTCCGAGGAGGGCCGTGACCTGGGCGCGGGCATCGCCGACGCGATCTTCACCCACGCGCAGACGGTGGCGCAGGGTCAGGCGTTCGCCGCCGACATCCGGGCCCGCGCCCGGGCCAAGGGCCGCAACCCGGACGAGGTGCTGATCGTGCCCGGGATCAGCCTGACCATCGCCGACACCGACGAGCAGGCCCGGGAGAAGGAGCGCCGGGCGCTCGCCGGCAAGGACTTCCGCCGGGCGCTCAAGGAGCTGGGCCGCCCGTTCGGCTGGCACGACTTCACCGCGTACGACCTGGACGCGCCGTTCCCCGAGGTGAGCCACCTCGGCGCCCGCAGCTTCAAGACCCAGGCCGAGCAGATCACCCGGCTGGCCCGGGAGAACGGCTTCACCCTGCGCCAGACCGTGCAGCACACGCTGGAGTCCCGCCGCTCGCCGTTCGTCGGGTCGCCGCTGACCGTCGCGAACGAGATCCAGCGCTGGTTCGAGGCCGGGGCACTCGACGGCGTCAACGTCACGGTCACCGTGCCCAGCGAATTCGCGCTGTTCACCGACCGGGTGCTGCCGATCCTGCGCGAGCGCGGCGTGGTGCGCGACGGATACGAGGCGACCACGCTGCGCGGCAACCTCGGTCTGCCCGTACCGGAGAACCGTTGGACCGCTGCTAAATCCAGCCTCGTCGATTGACATAGTTTGGAGTCCAGACTTAGTCTGCGCTGGTCAATTGCATGGGTCGCGCGGATCGAGGAGCATGATGATCGGCTTGCAGGGGTCCCTCCGTAGGAACCGATGGCGGGCCGGCCTGCTCGCCGGCGCCGCTGCCACGCTGGTCGCCGGGCTCGGCGTAGCGACCGCGACCGAGGCCAGCGCCGCCGCCGGGTGCCGGGTCGGCTATGCCACCGCCGGCCAGTGGCCCGGCGGCTTCACCGCCAACATCACCGTCACCAACCTCGGCGACCGGATCGACGGCTGGCGTCTGGGCTGGGTCTTCCCCTCCGGGCAGACCGTCAGCCAGGCGTGGAACGCGACGGTGAGCGCCTCCGGTGCGCAGGTCACCGCGGTCAACGTGGCCCACAACGCCGTGCTGGCCACGAACGGCTCGGCCTCGTTCGGCTTCAACGGCACCTGGACCGGCAGCAACACCGCGCCGACGGCGTTCACCCTCAACGGCGTCGCCTGCACCGGCGGTGTCGGCGAGCCCAGCCCGTCGCCCAGCGGGTCCGGCCCCGGCCCGTCGCCGAGCACCTCGCCGTCCACGCCGCCGGCCGGCACCGCGATGGCCGCGGTCGCCGCGATGCAGCCCGGCTGGAACCTCGGCAACTCCCTCGACGCCACCGGCGCCGACGAGACCTCCTGGGGCAACCCGCGGATCACCGAGGCGCTGCTCGACGGCGTCCGGGCGCAGGGCTTCAAGAGCATCCGCATCCCGGTGACCTGGGGCCAGCACCAGGGCGGCGCGCCGAACTACCCGATCGACGCCGCCTACCTCAACCGGGTCAAGGAGGTGGTCGGCTGGGCGCTGGCCGACGGCTTCTACGTCATGGTCAACATCCACCACGACTCGTGGCAGTGGATCAACACCATGCCCACCGACCGGACGAACGTGCTGAACCGCTACAACGCCACCTGGACCCAGCTGGCCGCCGCGTTCCGCGACTCGCCGGCCAAGCTGGTGCTGGAGAGCGTCAACGAACCGCAGTTCACCGGCAGCTCCGGCGACGCCCAGAGCGCCACGCTGCTCAACGAGCTGAACACCTCGTTCCGGACGATCGTCCGCAACTCCGGCGGCGGCAACGCGACCCGGCTGCTGGTGCTGCCGACCCTGCACACCAATGCCGACCAGGCCCGGCTCGACGAGCTCGCCGCGACCTTCACCGCGGTCAACGACCCCAACCTGATCGCCACGGTCCACTACTACGGCTACTGGCCGTTCAGCGTGAACATCGCCGGCGGCTACCGCTTCGACGCCACCGCACAGCAGGACCTGACCGGCATGTTCGACCGGATCGCCACCACCTTCGTGGCCCGCGGCATCCCGGTGATCATCGGCGAGTACGGCCTGCTCGGCTTCGACCGGCACACCGGCACCATCGAACAGGGCGAGAAGCTGAAGTTCTTCGAGCTCTTCGGCTACCACGCCCGGACGAAGAAGGTCACCACCATGCTGTGGGACAACGGCCAGCACCTCGGCCGGACCTCGCTGCAGTGGCAGGACCCGGAGCTGTTCGCGCAGCTCAAGTCGAGCTGGACCACCCGGTCCGGCACGGCCGCCAGCGACCTGGTCTTCAGCGCCAGGTCGACCGCGATCACGAGCAAGACGCTCACGCTCAACCTCAACGGCACCACGTTCACCGGGCTGCGCCAGGGCAGCACGGAGCTCGTCCGCGGCACCGACTACACCATCGCGGGCGACCAGCTGACGCTCACGGCCGCGGCGCTCACCCGGCTGTCCGGATCGCGGGCGTACGGCGTCAACGCGACGCTGCACGCACAGTTCTCCCAGGGCGTGCCGTGGCGCATCAACCTGGTCACCTACGACACCCCGGTGCTGCAGGCGGCGACGGGCACGACCAGCGCGTACACGATCCCGACGACCTTCCGCGGCGACCAGCTCGCCACCATGGAGGCCACCTACGCCGACGGCAGCAACGCCGGGCCGCAGAACTGGACGCCGTTCAAGGAGTTCGACTACACCTTCGCGCCGAACTACACCGGCAACGTCATCCAGCTCAAGCCGGAGTTCTTCGCCGACGTCACCGACGGCTCCCGGGTCACCCTGAAGTTCCACTTCTGGAGCGGGGCCGTGGTGACCTACTACGTCACCAAGTCGGGCACGACGGTCACCGGCACCGTGGGATAGCCGGCGCCGCCAGAACCGGCCGGGGACGACGCGGACAGCGAATTGGGTTCGCCCGGGCGTCGTCCCCGGCCCATCTCCTTGCACGGTTGTCCACAGGGGGCGTTGCGCTGCGGCCTGCTTTCGCGAGAGGGTCGGTGGCACGTCTAGGAGGTGCATTGTGGACTCGTCACGGTCGCTGGCCGGATTCTGTGCCGT
Source organism: Actinoplanes sp. ATCC 53533 (assembly GCF_003947245.1). NCBI lineage: Bacteria > Bacillati > Actinomycetota > Actinomycetes > Micromonosporales > Micromonosporaceae > Actinoplanes > Actinoplanes sp. ATCC 53533. The sequence goes on from NZ_QHHV01000172.1 coordinate 57,015, forward strand.
GCTGCTCGCCGTCGGGCTCGGCTCGGGCCCGGCGTCGGCCGCGCCGGCCGATCCGCCGCCGCGGGCTCCAGCCACCAGAGACTTCGGCAACGGGCCCGACCGCAACGAGGTCGCCGCGACGGCCCCCGAGGTCAGCGCCGCCGCCGCGCTGGGCGCCGCCGCGGCGCAGCGGTGGAGTCCGAAGCGCCAGGGCTATCCACGGCACACCGAGCTGCGGGTCTATCCGGAAAACCCCGCCGACCGGTCGATCAAGCTGGGCCTGGTGCCCTACCACGCGCTCGCGCCCAAGCTGAACGCTCTGCAGAAGGCCTCCGACCGGGTCTCCGCGGAAGTGGTCGGGCACTCCGCGCTCGGCCGCGATCTCTACCTGGTCACCGTGACCGCCCCGGAGTCGGCCGCCGAGTCCGCGCGGCAGGACCGCTGGCGGGCGCTGATCGAAAACGATCCGCGGGCCGCCGGGCGCGACCGGGCGCTGCGGCGCGGCTACAAGACCCCGGTCTGGATCAACGCGAACATCCACGGCGACGAGTGGGAGGGCACCGACGGCGCGCTGCGCGTCATCGAGCGGCTGGCCAAGGCCAAGGACGCCGCGACGGTCGCGCTGCTGCGGCGCAGCCGGGTGTATGTGACCGTGACCAACAACCCGGACGGCCGGATCGCCGGCACCCGGGCCAACGGCGCCGGGTTCGACATCAACCGCGACCACGCGACCAGCTCGCAGCCGGAGTCGCGGGCGGTGCGCGATGTCGTCATCGCCACCCAGCCGCTGGTGATGCTCGACGAGCACGGCTACACCGGCACCACCCTGATCGAGCCGGCCACGCCGCCGCACGGGCAGAACTACGAATACGACCTCTACATCAAGCACGCGCTGCCGAACGCCCTGGGCATGGAGGCCGCGATCCAGCGGCTCGGCTACCCCGAGACCGCCCGCGCCGACATCCCGTTCCGGGACTACGCGCCGGGGGACTGGGACGACTGGCCGCCGATCTTCACCCCGATGTACGCGATCTACCAGGGCGCCGTCGGGCACACCGTCGAGATTCCCTGGCGGGTCAACGGCGGCGTCTACAACAGCCTCCCGGTCGAGGAGCTGCGCCGGCGTTCCTCGGTGAACACCGCCGTCGCCGCGGCCACCATCGAGGCCACCCTGACGTACGCCGACACCCACCGCGCCGGCCTGCTCGCCGACCAGATCGAGCAGTTCCGCCGGGGCTGGGCCGGCGAGCCCTCGCCGGCGATCCCGGACGGCTTCGTGCCCGGCTTCGGCCCCGAGGACCGCTACACCACGGAGTTCCCCCGCGCCTACGTCATCCCGGCCGGCGGCTCCCAGCGCTCGGCGCCCGCGGCGGCCCGGCTGGTCGACCACCTGGTCGCCCACGACGTCCGGGTGACCAGGGCCCGGCGGGAGTTCTCGCTCGCCGGGCGGCGCTACCCCGCCGGTTCCTACCTCGTCGACATGCACCAGCCCAAGCGCGGCCTGGCCAACGTGCTGCTCGAGGCCGGCCGGGACATCTCCGGCCTGGTGCCCCAGATGTACGACATCTCCGGCTGGAGCCATCGCCTGCTCTGGGGCGCCTCGGTCGACATCAGCCGCACGGCCGCCCCGCGGGTGAGCGCCACACCGGTCGAGCTCGCGTCACCGGCCGGCGCCGTCACCGCCGGCAAGGGCCGCGACCTGGCGCTGACCCTGCGCGATCCGGCCGACGTCCGGGCCGTGAACGCCCTGCTCGACCTCGGCGTCAAGCTGCGCCGCACGGCGGCGGGCACCGTCGTCGTGCCGGCCGGTGCGCGCCGCGAGGCCGAGTCGCTGGCCAAACGCCTCGGGGTGCGGTTCACCGCCGCGCCCCGCGGCTCCGCCGGCACCCCGTTCGGCCGCCCGGTCATCGCGGCCGCCGTCGCCGCGGACGAGCTGTTCGCGCTCCGGGAGATGGGGTTCGAGGTGCGCCCGGTCTCCACGGCCCTGCTCAACGCGGGTGCCGAGGACCTGTCCGGAGTGGACGCCCTGGTGGTCTCGTCCGGACTGTCCTATCCGCAGCTCACCGCGGCCGGCAAGGCGGCGGTCGACGACCTGCTGACGCGCGGTGGCGTGGTGACCCGGGGCACGACGGGCGCGGCCTTCAACGCGGCCGCGGGCCTGCTGCCGGCGACGGCGGTGACCGGCCGCGGCGACGCCAACGGGGTGGTCGCGGTGCGCAACACCGGGGCGGTGCTCGGCGCCGACGCCCCGCCGCACTCCTTCGCCTACTCCCCGCTCTGGTTCACCGGCTCCGGCTTCACGGTCGAGCAGCGCTACGCCGCCGACCCGCTGGTCGCCGGTCACTGGCTGCCGACCGCGCCGGGTGCCGGCGGGCCGCAGCAGGCGGCCGGGCAGGCCTCGGTCGTCTCGGGCCGGACGGCGCGGGGCGGCAGAGCGGTCCTGTTCGGCACCGAGCCGCTGTTCCGCGCCCACCCCAAGGGCCTGTACGCCGAGTTCGCCCGCGCGCTGTACTGGTCCGCCTCGTAGGGCGGAACGCCGGACCAGCCGGACGGCGAAGGGGACGACGCCCAGGCAGGTCGCGGCGACGGCGGTGAGCACGACCCCGATCCCACCGGTCGAGTCGGCGCTCGCCGTCGCCGCGCCGACCCCGGCGAAGGTGCCGACCCACAGCAGGGTGCCCAGCGCCGACCAGCCCAGGAAGCGGCCGAACGGCATCCGGGCCACGCCGGCCACGATCGGCACGACGGCGTGGATGACCGCGACGAACCGCACCGCCACCAGCGCCGGGGCGCCTCGTTCGCGCAGGTAGGCCTCGGCCCGGTCGAAGCGTTCCGCGCCGATCCGGCGGCCCAGCCGGGTGTCGCGCAGCCGGGCGCCGAAGACCCGGCCGATGCCGTAGCCCAGGACCTGCCCGCTCAGCGCCCCCGCCGTGCCGGCCGCGACCGCCAGGGCGAAGCCGACCGGGCCGTGCAGCGAGGCGGCCAGCATGACCACGGACTCACCCGGGATCAGCAGCCCCAGCAGGAACGTCATCTCGACGGCGGCGGAAACGTAGGTGAAGAGCAGGACCGACCACTCGTCGAGGGTGGTCAGCCCGTCGATGAGGGCCGTCGCGGCGTTGAGCAGATCTGCGAGCACGTGACCAGCCTGGCCGAACGGGCCCGGGTGGGGTATCCGGCCATCCCCCGAGAAACCCCTGATCCCACCCCGGGGTTCCGGTCATGCGAAGGGCCCGGCCGCGACCGGCCGGGCCCTCGTTCACGTGCGCCGGCGGTCAGGCCGCCGGCGGGTACGTCGAGGCGTAGGAGTGTTCCTCGGACGGCATCAGGAGCCACAGGACCGGGTAGACCAGGATCTGGCTGCCCGGGATGACGAACAGGATCAGGACGAACAGCAGCCGGGCGATCCACGGGTCCAGCCCGAATCGCCGGGCCAGTCCCGCGCACACGCCGGCGAGCACCCGACCCTCGCGCGGACGGACGAGCCCCTGGCGTGCCATGGAGTCGTGGACGGTGTGCATGGTGTCTCGCTTTCCTCACCGGTGGCGTCGAACTTGACCCTTGAATGGTCGCGCCGCCGGGGCCGCGTACGCATCGGGGAACGACCCTGGCCGGCCCCTGAGCTGGGGTCTCAGGGTCGGGGGCCGCGGCCCGCCGGATTTTTCCGGCCGCGCGGGAACTGATCGACGGCCCGGCCCGACCTGTCTGCCGGATGCCGAGACCTCGGCCGCCCATCCTGCCGGCGCACGCGCCGCCGACACCCCACSMAGGACAGCCGATGTCGATCACCAGCGAGGTCGCCGATCCGGCGCCGGAATCCGCGCCGCCGGCGCCCCGGGCCGTCCCCGCCCGGCGCCCGTCCGCGTTCGGCGCGCTGCTGCTGCGCCTGCACTTCTACGCCGGGGTCCTGGTGGCGCCGTTCCTGCTGGTGGCGGCCGTGACCGGGCTGCTGTACACGGTCGCACCGCAGCTCGACGCGGGCCTCTACGGCGATCAGCTGACCGCCGCCTCCGGTGGCGGCCCGGCGCTGCCGCTCGCCGACCAGATCGCGGCGGCCCGCGCGGCGCACCCCGCCGGGACGCTCTCGGCCGTCCAGCCCGGGTCGGGCGACGCCACCACCCAGGTCGTGTTCTCGCAGCCCGAGCTGGGCGAGAACCAGCACACCGTCTACATCGACCCGGCGACCGGCCGGGTGCAGGGCACGCTCACCACCTGGTACGGCTCCACGCCGGTCACCACCTGGCTGGACGACCTGCACCGCAACCTGCACCTCGGGGTCGCCGGCCGGTACTACTCCGAGCTGGCCGCGAGCTGGCTGGCGGTCATCGCGCTGGGCGGCGTCGTGCTGTGGTGGCGGCGCTCGCGGGGTCGCCGGTTGTTCACCCCGGAGCTGTCCGCGAAGCGGGGCGTGCGGCGCACCCGCAGCTGGCACGCGGCGACCGGGCTGTGGCTGACGGTGGGCCTGCTCATCCTCTCCGCCACCGGCCTGACCTGGTCCCGGTACGCCGGCGACAACTTCACCGCGGTGCTCGACACCTTCGACGCCCACCGCCCGGAGCTGTCCACCGGCATCGCGACCGGCCCCGCCGGCGGGCACCACGGCGCAACGGCGGGCCCGGGCGCGGCAGCCGACCCGGCCGCGGCGGACACCGTGTGGAGCGTCGCGCGCCAGCACGGCATGACGGGGCCGGTCGAGCTGACCGTGCCGGAGCAGGCGGGCTCGGCGTGGACGGTCGCGGGCATCGACAACACCTGGCCGGTCGGCCTGGACCGGATCGCCGTCGACCCGGGCACCGCCACGGTGGTGGCCCGCAGCGACTTCGCCGACTGGCCGGTCCTCGCCCAGCTCAGCAAGCTCGGCGTGCAGGCGCACATGGGGATTCTGTTCGGCGTGGTCAACCAGGTGCTGCTGGCGGCGCTGGCGATCGGGCTGATCTGCGTGATCGTCTGGGGCTACCGGATGTGGTGGCAGCGCCGGCCGGCCCGGACCGGCCGCCGGGCCGTGGCCGGTGCGCCGCCGCCGCGGGGCGCCTGGCTGGGCCTGCCGGCGTGGGCCGTCGTGGTCGGCGTGCCGGTGGTCTTCGCCGTCGGGTGGGCGCTGCCGCTGCTCGGCGTGCCACTGGCGGGCTTCCTGCTGGTGGACGCGATCGTCGGCGGCCTCCGCGCGAGAAGGACGCGGACGTCGCGGGCCTGACGATCAGGGGATCATGGTCCTGGCCGCGGACCCCGGCGGCTGCTGCCGCGCCGGGCCTCGCGGCCGGTGACGTGATCGGTGACCGGGCTAGCTGGCCTCCGGCGAGCTGTTCAGCTCCTGGAGCTGCTGGCTGATGTGACTGTCCAGCGCCGCCTGGTAACTCTGCGCGAGCTGTCCCAGCCGTTCGATCTCGTCCAGCAGGGCGGCTCGCTTGGCGCCGAGGCTGTTCATCGCCTCGCTGTGGTTGCGGCGGGCGTCACCCTCGATCGTGCCGGCCTTGAGCTGCGCCTCGCTGGTGATCTGGTCCGACTTGTTCCGCGCGTTGGACAGCAGCACCTCCGACTCCTGGCGGGCGTCGCGCATGTGGTCGTCGGCCGTGCGCTGGGCCATCATCAGGACCCGGGCGTTGCGGTCCTCGCTGTCCGCCGACGGCGGCGGGCCGGACGGCGCGGAGTTGCGGGCCTGCTCGAGCTGGGACTGCAGGCTGCGGGCGTTCTGCTCGGCCCGGGCGCGGGCCTCCTGCATGCGCTCCAGCTGCGCGGTGATGTCGGAGAACTCGGAGCTGAGCACCATGGTCGACGCCGCCGGGCTGGGACCGCCCGGACCGCGCTGGACCTGACCGTGCAGGGCGCCGTTCTCCTCCAGGAGGCGGATCAGCTCCTGCTCGACCTCGTCCAGGAACGCGTCGACCTCCTCCTCGTCGTAGCCCCGTTTGCCGATCGGTGGCTTCTTGAAGGCCATGTTGTGGATGTCAGCGGGCGTTAACGGCATCGTGCTCCTTGGATCAGGATGGGCTCAGGTTCTGCGCATCGATCCTACGCACGAGGCCCAACGTGCCGACGGGGGTGTGATCACGCCTACGTTTGGGCCGGGCCCGGGCGGGCCGGCGCGCCCGGCTCCGGGCGTCCGGCCGGCTCCTCGGCGGCGACCGAGGTGCCCGGTGGCGGGGGCTCGGCCGGGTCCGAGCGGCGGCCGGCGTCCTGCTCCCGGTCCTCGGCCTCGGCCAGCTCGTCGTCGGTGGGCTCGGTGCCGGGCGCCGTACGGTCCGCGGTGGGCTCGCCGCCCGGGTGCCGGACCAGATAGCGGACGGCCGTGTTCAGCACCGCCAGCAGCGGGACGGCGATCAGGCCGCCGACGATGCCCGCGACGACGATGCCGGTGGCGATGGCCAGGATGACCGCGAGCGGGTGCAGCGCCACCGCCCGGCCCATGATCAGCGGCTGCAGCACGTGCCCCTCCAGCTGCTGAACGGCGATGACCACGGCGAGCACGATCAACGCGGTGACCGGGCCGTTGGTGACGAGCGCGACCAGGATCGCGACGACGCCGGTCACGGTGGCGCCGACCACCGGGATGAAGGCGCCGAGGAAGACCAGGGCGGCCAGCGGCAGCACCAGCGGCACCCGGAGCACGAACAGGCCGATGCCGATGCCGACGGCGTCCACGAAGGCCACCAGCACCGTGGCGTGCACGTACGACACCAGGGTGTGCCACGAGTAGTGCCCGGCCCGGGCGGTCGGCACGCGGGCCTCGCGGGGCAGCAGCCGGCACAGGAAGGACCAGATCTGGCCGCCGTCGCGCAGGAAGAAGAAGAGCGTGAACAGCACCAGGAAGAAGCCGGTGACGACCTCGCCCAGCGTGGCGGCGGTGCTCACCGCGCCCGAGGTCAGGGCACCCTGGTTCTGGGTGAGCTCCTGCTGGACGCGCTCGACGTACTGGCTGAGCTGCGCGTCGGTCAGGTGCAGCGGCCCGCGCGACAGCCACTGCTGCACCTCGTCGATGCCGTCGCCGACCTGGGCGGAGAGGCCGTCGATCTGCGAGATGAAGGTCCGCACGATGAGGCTGAGGCCGCCGAAGACCAGCAGCAGCGCGGCGACCAGCACCAGGCCGGCGGCCAGGGACCGGTTCGTGCCGCGCCGGGCCAGGGCGGCGGCGGCCGGCTGGAACAGCGCGGCCAGCAGGATCGCGACCACCACCGGGATGATCACCACCCGGAGCAGCCCGACGACCCGCAGGAACAGGTACGCGGCCGCGACGAACAGGATGAACCGCCAGGCCCAGGCGCCGGCCGTGCGCACGGCGCGGGGCAGGACGTCGTCGGTGTCCGGGCGCTGCCGCACCACCATGACCGGCGTGCCGTCCCGCAGGTCCGCCCCGGCGACGAACGGCGGGGGAGCGTTGCGGCTGGCCGCCTCGGCGAGCCGGTCCCGCGCCCGGGACCGCAGCGTCTGTGCCCAGGTACCTCTCCCCGCGGTGGGCGTACCCGTCATCAGATCCTCCAGTGGTGCCGGCGGGCGCCGGCCGACCCGGCCGGGCAGCGTCTAACTGCCCGGATCGACGACGGTTCACGCGTTGCCGGCGCTCGCGATCGGCGTTGACTGTTGAGTTGAGCTCAACTTACAATCGGCGGCATGACGTCATCCACCGTGCCGCGTGGCGCCGCTGCCCGGGACCGGCTGCTGGTCGCGGCCGGCGAGGAGCTGGTCGCGACCGGCGAGTTGGAGGTCGCGGCAGTGGCGCGGCGCGCCAGGGTGAGCGCCGGCCTGCCGTACCGCTACTTCGGCACCCGCAGCGGTCTGCTCACCGCCGTGGTCGAGCGGTTCTACGACAAGCTCGGCAGGGCGTGCGCGTTGCGCGATTACGAGGCGCCGACCTGGGCGGAGCGGGAGCAGCAGCGCATCCGGGACTGGGTGACCTTCCTCTACACCGAGCCGCTGGCGCCGGTTGTGCTCGGCGGGCTCACCGGCGACGGGGAGGTGGCTACCGCGCACACCCGGTTGCTGCACGAGCTGACCGGGCTCGGCGCCCACAACATCGCCCGCGCCCAGCAGGGCGGTGAGCTTCCCGGCGACCGCGACCCGCAGATGCTGGCCGCGGCGACCCTCGGTGGCCTGCACGCGGTGGCCGCCGTGGCCTTCGCCCGCGACCCCCGCCCGCCCGCCGAGGTCGTCATCGACCAGGTGTGGGCCTTCATCGCCGGCGCGGTCGGCCTGCGGCCGTGACCCGACCATCCGAACAGGAGAGATCCACGATGTCGATCCCGTCCGAGCAGACCGATCCCGCCGCTTCCGTCGATGCGGGAGTGCATGCCGACATCGCCGGTCGCTACCGAGCGACCGTCAGCAGCGGAGCGTCCATCGAGTCGGCCGTCGTCGACGCGGATTTCGCCGTGCTCGAACGCGACGGCTACCTCGTCCTGGAGGGCCTGCTGAGCCCGGAGGAGTGCGAGGAGATCCGGGCCGCGGTGACGCCGCTGCTCGCCCGGACCGGCCGCAACGCGTTCGAGGGCCACCGCACGCAACGGGTCTACAGCGTGCTGAACAAGACGCGGGCCTGCGACCGGCTGGTGGACCACCCGCGCGTCCTCGCCCTGCTCGACCGGCTGTTCCTGCCCAACTACCTGCTCTCCATGCTGCAGGTCATCAACATCAACCCGGGTGAGACGGCCCAGCTGCTGCATCCCGACGACGCGTTCTACCCCGTCCCGCGTCCGCGGCCCGCCCTGGGCGCGGCCACCATCTGGGCGATCGACGAGTTCACCGAGACCAACGGCGCCACCGTGGTGCTGCCGGGCAGCCACCGCTGGGACGACGCCCGCCGGCCCACCGACGGCGACGAGCGCCGGGCGGCGGTGATGCCCGCCGGCAGCTGCGTCCTGTTCACCGGCACCCTGTGGCACGGCGGCGGCGCCAACCGATCCCACGGCGACAGGCTGGCCCTGACCGCGCAGTACTGCGAGCCGTGGCTGCGCCCGCAGGAGGCGTTCACCCTCTCCACGAGCCGGGACACGGCCCGCGTGGTCTCCGAGGACATCCGCCGGATGCTCGGCTACAGCATCCACCCGCCGTTCATCGGGCAGGTCGACGGCATGCATCCCAAACGCCTGCTGGAGTCCGCCGGCAACTGAGGTCAGTGGCCGCGGTTCCTCGCATAGAGGGCGGTGATCTCATCGGCGAGCCGGGTGAACTCGTCGCGCAGTGCCTGCGGCGCGACGATTTCGACGTCGGCGGCGAAGGCGAAGAGGCGCTGCGCGGAGCCGAGGGAACGCATCCGCAGCTCCAGCTGCACCCATTCCGCGTCGTCGTCCGCCCCGCGGGCGGCCGGTGGGCCGGCGAGGTCGTCGTGGTGGACGCGCAGAAACCTGCCGAGCGTCCGGCGCCGGACCCGCACCACAATCAAGACCGGCGTGGGAGTCTCGTCGATCCTCGCGCGCAGCGTTTCCCAAAGCTCGGCCAGCTCGACGCCCTTCCGCCGGCGGACCGGCTCGTCGAGCGCCCGGGCCGAGACCATGCGGTCCACCCGGAACATGCGCGGTTCCGCGCGCAGGTCTGCCACCAGATACCAGACTCCGGCCTTGTCGACCAGCCCGTACGGGTCGAGGGTGTAGCCGCGAACCTGGCTGTCCTCGCCGTGCCGGTAGCGCAGCCGCAGTCGCCGGTCGGTGAACACCGCGTCCTGGAGCACCGTCAGCTCGGCCGGTGGCCGGGTGGTGGTGTTCCAGCGGCTGGGGTCCACCAGGACGCGCCGGCTGATCTGTTCGGCGGCGCCGCGATGGGTCGTCGGCAGGGCGGCCATGACCTTGCGCAGCGCCGAGCCGATCGACCCGCCCAGTCCGAGTTCGGCGTGGGTGCGGCCACTGACCAGGACGAACAGGGCCTTGGCCTCGTCGGCGGTCAGCCCGGTCACATCGGTGTGGTAGCCGGGCAGCAGGGCGATGCCGCCGGTGCGCCCGCGTTCGGCGTACACCGGCACGCCGGCCGCGGACAGCGCCTCCACATCGCGGAAGATCGTGCGCACCGATACCTCGAGGCGTTGCGCGAGGTCGGTGGCGGGTAGCTGCCGATGGGTCTGCAGCAGCAGGAGGATCGACAGCAAACGGTCGGACTTCACGGTCCCAGCATCACCCCGAAAGCACGGCGGAACACGTCATGCCGGTGAGAAGGACACCCCCCTGCCCAGACGCCCCGTGAGGCGCCTGGGCAGGGCGGTCAGCGCCGCGGGGCGTGCTGGGCGAAGGGGAGCTGGTCCCAGACGTACGTCTGGGAGGTGATCTTGCCGTCCTGCACGACGTCGTGCTGCGCGGTGAGGCTGTGCGCGCCGAAGGTGAACTCAAGATCGCAGAAGAGCACCGCGCCGGTGTCGTCGCCCAGCGCGGTCCGCAATGTCACGCCGGAAAGCATCCGGGCGAAATCGCCGGCGAACGTCACGAAGCCGTCATGGCCTTCGAACCGGCCGTTCGGGGCTTCGATCACCACGTTCTCGGCGAGGTAGGTCAGGGCCTCGTCGATCTGGCCGCCGGTCCACGCCCGGTAGCAGGCCTCGGAGACCTTCAGGGCAGCGCTGTTGCGGGAACTCATGGCGTTTCCTCTCGTGCCGCCCGAACCTGTACGGGAAACGGCGATCGGTCGTTGTCGCGGGCTGGTCACGGCCCGGCTGGGAATGTGGCAGGCGGGCCCTGGAGTTCCGATCATGATGAGTTTCTGAATGGCGGCGATCCTCTCGTCCGGGATCCCTTCAGGAGCGCGGATCCACCGGCGGACCAGGGGATCTCTCGGTGTCCGGCTCAGTCTCCCGCACGAAACATGACAGGTTCCGTCATGTTTTATAGGTCACGCCGATGGCGATCGCAAGGCGCCGCGGGTAGCGACAGCCCACCGGCGGGACAGCGATTCACCTCGGCTGATCCGGGCTCGCGCCGTTAGGGTGCAGGGCATGGCCGGCATCGACAGCAAGGTCCTGGACGAGGCCATCGCCACGTCCCTCCGGGAGCTCGGGACGGCAATCGACGATCACGGCGAGAAGAGCATCGCGCTCCGCCCCGGCCCGAAGGCCGGAGTATCCACGGAAGGAATCCGATGACCAGCGAGCGGCGTGCACTCGTCGTCCGCGGTGGATGGGCCGGGCACGAGCCGGTCAAGGCCACCGACCTGTTCATTCCCTACCTGCGCGACCAGGGCTTCGTGGTCGAGGTGGCGGAGTCGCCCGCCCGGTACGCCGACGCCGAGTTCATGGCCGCCACCGACCTGGTGCTGCAGTGCATGACGATGGCGACGATCTCGGGCGAGGAGGTGGCCGGCCTGGTGGCCGCGGTGGCGGCCGGCACCGGTCTGGCCGGCTGGCACGGCGGCATCGCCGACGCCTACCGCGCCAGCGCCGACTACCTGCAACTGGTCGGCGGGCAGTTCGCCGCGCACGCCGCCCGGTGCGGGCCGGGGGAGCGCACCGGTGACCAGTCCGACAACTACGTCCCGCACCGGATCGTCATGACGCCGGCCGCCGCGGAGCACCCGATCACCGCCGGCCTCGCGGACTTCGACCTCGACACCGAGCAGTACTGGGTGCTGACCGACGACCACAACGACGTGCTGGCGACCACGACGACCGCGCAGCGGCCGTGGGCGGCCTGGCAACGGCCGGTGACCTGCCCGGCGGTGTGGACCAGGCAGTGGGGACGCGGCCGGGTGTTCGTGGCCACGCCCGGGCACACCGTCGAGGTCCTGCGGGATGAGAACGTGCGGACGATCGTCGAGAGGGGACTGCTGTGGGCGAGCCGCTGAGGGTGGGCATCGTGGGCGCCGGCAAGATCAGCGGCCAGTACAGCGCCACCCTGTCGGGGCTGTCGCGGGTGGCGGTCACCGCGGTGGCCGACCTGGACCCGGCCCGCGCCCGGCTGCTGGCCGGCCGGCATCCGGGGGCCCGGGTCGTCGACCTGCCCGACCTGTACGCCGCCCCCGACGTCGACGTGGTCCTCAACCTGACCACGCCCAACCAGCACGCCGTGGTCGCCCTCGCGGCGATCGCCGCCGGCAAGCACGTGTACGGCGAGAAGCCGCTGGCCGCCACCGGTGCCGACGGGCTCGCGGTGATCGAGGCCGCCGGGTCCGCCGGGGTGCGGGTCGCCTGCGCCCCGGACACCGTGCTGGGCACCGGCGTGCAGACCGCCCGGGCGGCGGTGGAGGCCGGCGAGATCGGCGTCGCGCACGCGGCGGCCGCCTTCATGGCCGTGCCGGGCCACGAGCGGTGGCACCCGGACCCGGAGTTCTACTACCAGCGGGGCGGCGGGCCGCTGCTGGACATGGGCCCCTACTACCTGACCTCGCTGGTGCACCTGCTCGGCCCGGTCCGCCGCGTGGTCGGCATGTCGTCGCGTCCCCGCGGCCGGCGGACCATCGGCGACGGCCCGCGCGCCGGTACGACCTTCCCCGTCGATGTCGACACCCACATCACCGGCGTCCTGGAGCACGAGGACGGCGCCCTGACCACGCTGATGATGAGCTTCGACGTCTGGGCCGCCCACCTGCCGCGCATCGAGCTGTACGGTTCCAAGGGCTCCCTGTCCGTGCCCGACCCCAACCACTTCGCCGGCGACGTACGGCTCTTCACCGCCGGCGCCGAGGCCTGGGGCGTGCTCCCGCCGCGGGCGGGCTATGCGGGCGCGGGCCGCGGCGTCGGCCTGCTCGACCTGGCCGAGGCGCTGACCGAGGACCGGCCACACCGCACCGGCGCCGACGTGGCGCTGCACGTCCTGGACGTGATGGAGTCGATGGAGGCGAGCGCCCGCTGCGGCGCCTCGGTCGTGGTGCGCACCACCTGCCGGCGCCCGGACGCCATCACCAGCGTCCTGGACCTCGGCTGAGCGTGGTCGGGGCGCTACCATCGGTGGCACTTGATGGCCGGGTGCTCGACGGCCCGGACCAGGTGGACGGTCCCGATGCCATGCCACCAGCCACGATTCAGCTGACCGAGCGCGGTTATCGGCACGCCAGGCTCACCATCGCGTCGAAGGAGAACTATCTGTACGAAGGCGTGCTGACCGTCCGGGCGGTGATCAACGGGGTCGAGAAGACCTACCAGATCGGCAGCACGGAGCAGCCGAGTCCCACACCGCTGGATTGGAACATCGCCAAACGGCAGTGGAGCGACACTCCGTGACCGTCGCGAACCCGTGCGGTTCGCTGTCAGGTGGCGGTGTCCTCGCGTTCGGCGAGCACGCGCGCCGCCATGTGCATCAGCTCCTCGACCGCGGCGCCGGGGTCGGCCGGGGCGGCGGGCACCGGCTCCGGGTCCAGGCAGCGGTCGAGCAGCAGCTCGACCAGCGCGGCCCGGTGCATGACGTCGTCGCCGTGCAGGGCGCCGGGCAGGATCCGGATCTCGACGGTGTCCCGGATCGGGGTGTCGGTGAGCAGCTGGGTCAGGTTGACGTCGAAGAACTTGGTCAGCCCGCCGTCGGCCGCCGCCTTGCGCAGGTCGTCGTATGAGGGGAGGCCGGCGACCGCGTCGACCAGCGGGCCCGGCAGCGGGGCGAGCCGGCGGCAGGCCGGGTTGGTCTGCAGCAGTAGGCGCAGCGGCTCCCGCCAGTGTGCGAACAGCCGCACGACGTTGGCCAGGGCGTGCGGTTCACGGAACGGGGCGCCGTCCACGTGCAGGTGCACGGCGGCCTCGCGGGGGATGGTGAAGCCCAGCTCCCGGGCCGGGCCGAGCAGCTCCTCCAGCGCGGCGCCGTGGTCGGTGCTCAGCGGCGGCGTGACGATCTCGCAGGGGCGTTCGCGCTCGCCGCCCTGGGGCGCGGCCAGCGCGATCGTCGCACCGGCGACGTCCAGCTGGTAGACGTCGCCGTGCCGGTGGACCTTGCTTGCCCAGAGCTGGGCCGTCGCGTCGAGGGCGGCCCGCAGCGTGCCGCCCGGGTCGCTGTGCGCCGCGAGCAGGCTCAGCAGGCGCGGGTCGTCGGTGAGGATGCGGAACCAGCCCGGCGGCGCGGGCGCGGCGGGGTCGAGGCCGGCCAGCAGGGTGACGTCGTCGACCAGGGTGCACAGCGGTGTGCCGTCGGCCCGGCGCACCTCGAAGCCCTGGGTCAGGTGCAGGAACCGGCCCAGGTCCGGGACCAGGGACGGTTCGCTGTCTTGGTGCCACACCGGGTGGACCCGGCCGCCGCAGCGGTCGGCCAGGTCTCGCGCGAGGCTCTGCCGGCTGTGGCCCGGCGGGGCCATCAGCTCGATCTCGAACCCCGTGCGCCGGTGCAGCCGGGCGGTCACGGCTTGAACGGCATCGCGTCGCCGGCCAGAATGCGCTTGCCGGCCTCGACCTTGGCCGCGTACGGGTCGGCCTTCTTCCAGAGGCTGGCGAGCCGGACCGCGTCGTCGTAGGTGTATCCGGCGTTGAAGTACGCGTTCACCCGGGCCTCCTCCTTGCCCTGCTCCGGGTTGCTGGGCTTGATCGGCAGTTGCTCCTTGGCCAGCAGCCGCTTGCCGCCCTCGATCTTCGCCGCGTACGGGGTGGCCGTCTTCCAGAGCGTGGCCAGCTTCTCGGCGTCCTCGTAGTTGTACCCGGCGCTGGAGAAGGCGTTCAGCTGGGCCTCGACCTTGGGGTCGGTGACCTCATCCTGGTTCGGGGTGGGCTTGAACGGCAGCGTCTCGCCGGCCAGCAGCCGGCGCCCGGCCTCGGCCTTGATCAGGCCGATCTCGTCCTTGGACTTCCAGAGCCCCGCCAGCTTGACCGCGTCGTCGTAGTCGTAGCCCGCCTGGAAGTAGGCGTCCCACAGCTTCTGCTGCTCGTCCGCCGACGGCGCCGACGCGGACGGGGTCACGGACGGCGTCGCGGCCGCCCCGACGCTGACGGACTCCTGCTGCTGGCCGGACAGCAGTCCGGGGAGGCTGATCGCCCCGGCGATCAGGCTGACGCCCAGCACGGCGCCGCCGGCCGCCTGCACGCCCCAGCGGCGGCGCTGGTAGGAACGGGACAGCTCCTGGACCCGGCTGTACACGGCGGCCGCGTCGGGAGCCAGGTGTTCATGGGTTTCGAAGGCCGTACGCAGCTGGTCTCCGTGCTCGGTCACGACTTCTCCTCGGCGTGGATCCTGTTCTGTCGCTCCGACGAGAGCCGGAGCGTCTTCAGCGCCCTCGAAGCGTGGCTGCGCACCGTCGCCGGTGAGCAGCCGATCAGGTCGGCGATGGCGTCGTCGTCGAGCTGCTCGTAATAACGCAGCACGAGCACCGCGCGCTGCTTGCGCCCGAGTGTCGCCAGGCGGTTCCACAGCTCGTCGGCCTCGACGACGTGATCGGCGTGGTCGCGCACCCCGCCGCGCGCGTCGTCGATCTCCGCCAACCGTTCCCCGACGGAGTGCACGTTGCGCGCCGCCCAGCTGCGACGCCACGACAGGTACTCATTGAGCACCATCCGGCGGACGTAGGCCTCAGGGGAGTCAGCCACGTTGATCCGCCGCCATCGAACCTGCGCTCTGGCCAGCACTTCCTGGACGACGTCCTGCGCCAGATCGCGGTTGCCCGTGAGGACAACCGCGTAGCGCAGCAGACTGGGAAGCCGGGCCACCGCGAACTGCTCGAAGGTCACACTCCCTATGACGTCTCCCGGGCGCTCGGTTGTGCACTCATGATCCGAACTTTTTCCCACGATCCAGGGTCCCGCTTTCGGTGAGGCAGCAGTTACTGAAAGTAACATCGATCTCTCGCGCCGCCGACTCTAGAAGTGCCGCGCACCTGATGCTCCGCCCATCGAATAGTGTAAATTGATTCACATTTCCCGGGCGTTCACCTCGACCCCGTGGACTGCTTCCGCGTGGCCACGGTTCGCGCGGCCGCGTCGACGAACATCGGTGAGAGGACGTCAGGCATGCGACCTGTTCTTCAGCGGGGCCTGGTGGTGGCCGTGGCCACCGTCGGGCTGCTGGTCCCCGGAATGGCACTGACGGCGACGGGTGCGGCCGCGGCCACCCCGCGGGCGGCGGTCGCCGCGCAGGCGCTGCCCGCGTACGAGACGTGGCTGGCGGACGTCACCGCCGTCACCGACCGGGCCGCGGCGTTCCTGGACGGCCGGCTGCCCGACGCCGGCGCCCGGCCGGCGATCGTGCTGGACATCGACAACACCGCGCTGCAGAGCAAGTACCGGCCGTACCTCGCCACCCCGTCCGTGCTCGCCCTGGCCCGGCAGGCCCAGGCGGACGGCGCCGCGGTCTTCTTCGTGACCGCCCGCCCGGAGATCATCGAGCCGGCCACCGCGCTCAACCTGCAGGCGGTCGGCTACCGCTGGACCGACATCTACACCCGGCCGACGTTCAACTTCGACGACAACCAGACGTTGAAGACCAAGGCCCGCATCGACATCGAGCGGCGTGGCTACACGATCGTGGCGAACATCGGCAACAGCGCCACGGACCTCGGCGGCGGCCACGCCGAGCGCACCTACAAGCTCCCGGACTACGACGGCCAGCTCGACTGAGCCGCGGCCGGCTGGTCAGCTCGCCTGCTCCGCCAGCGCGGTGCCCGCCATCAGGTCGGCGAACGCGGCGGCGGCCGGCGGCGAGCTGAACAGCCGGTCCAGCCGGGCCTTGGCCAGCCGCCGGCGGAACGGCCCGGCCGTGCTGTCGTCCCCGGCGTCGTGCACCATCTCGACGAACCACCGGACCGCGTCGGCCAGCCCGTACTCCTCGAAGATCCGCGCGGCGTAGTGGTCGAGCACCCCGGGAGGCTCGCAACCACTCTGCTGCCGAACGGCTCCCGGCCGGCGCACCCGGGGCGCACAGACTTGCTCCCATGGTCGTCATCAGCAGCTGGAGCATCACCGACAAGCCGCAGGGCCGCCTCGACACCGCCCGCGAACTCGTCGCCGTGTGGGCGGTGCACCTGCACCGGTCCTACCGGCTCATCCGGGGCGCCTGACGGCCGCTGAGGGCCCGTACGGGAAACTGGGCCGATGCGGACCAAGCAGGAGCTGACCGAGGCAGTCAAGCGGGGCCGGCGGGCGACGCTCGTCGTCAACGCGCACTCCCGGCAGGGGATGCGGCTGTACGACGCGGCCCGGACCCGGCTCGTCGAAGCCGGGTTCGGCCTGCTGGGCGCGTACCCGGTGGACCGGCCCCGGGAGCTGGAGGCGACGCTCGCCGAGGCCATCGCCGGGGGCCCGGACCTGCTGGTCGCCGGCGGCGGCGACGGCACCATCAGCACGGCCGCGCGCCTGCTCGCCCACCGTGACATCGCGCTGGGCCTGCTGCCGCTGGGCACCACCAACAACTTCGCGCGCACCGTCGGCATCCCGCTGGCCCTCGACGAGGCCGTGGCGACGCTCGCCGACGGCAAGGTCATCGACGTGGACCTGGGGCTCGCCGGCGCGACGGCGTTCACCAACCACGTCGGCGTCGGCCTGTCCGCCGACCTGATGCTCTCGGCGCCGCGGCTGCTGAAGCGGCTGATCGGCCGGACGGCGTACCCGATCACCGCCCTGGGGTTGCTGGCCCGGCACCGTCCGCTGCGGGTGGTGGTGCGCGCCGACGGGCGCGAGCACACGTTCGTGACCCATCAGCTCTACGTCGCCAACGGCGGCTTCCACGCCGGGCGGCCGATCACGGCCGACGCGCACGCCGACGACCAGCTGCTGGTGGCCTACCCGGTGGGTGGCAGCGGCCGGTGGGGCCTGCTGCGGGAGACCGCCCGCAACGCGGCGACCGGCCACCGGCGCACGCTCGGCGAGGAGCCGTTCCTGGCCGTGGGCGAGCTGTGGCTGGAGACCGACCGCCCGGCCCGGGTCGAGGTCGACGGCGAGCCGTCCGGCCGCACCCCGCTGCGGATCGGCCTGGACGCCAACGCGCTGCGGATGATGGCCCCGGCCGGCACCCGGGACCACTGACGGGCCGTCGCGGCGGCGACTATTGGTCGAGGGCGTCCTCGAACGGGATCTCGCAGGTCGCGCCGGACAGGGTGGTGGCCTCCATCACGACCTTCTGGTCCAGCCAAATGGTGCAGGTGATGGCGCCGCCGGCCGGGGACAGCACGTGCAGCCACAGCTCGCCGGCGGTGTCGGTCAGCTCGTGCGACCTGGACCAGGGTGCCGCCGCGGCGGCACCGACGTCCTTGCCGAGCTGGCGCGTGCCGGAGCCGTAGGTGATCGAGGAGATCTTCTCGCCGCTGGAGGTGACCTCGAAGGTGACCTTGTGCGGGCCGCCGCCGCGGAGCAGCACGAACACCGCCGTGGCGGCCACGAGAACCCCGGCCACCAGGGCGATCCACTGCGCCGGGCGCGGCCGGCGCGCGGACTGAATGTCCTTCACGGGCCGGATCGTAGCGGCGATCCCGGCGGCGCCGGATCATCCGGTCGGCCGGGCGTACGGGTCGTCCGCTCAGATTCTGGCGCCGAGGTCGGCCCCGTTCGCCGGGCGCAGGAAGGCCGAGGACGCGATGGCGCCGGTGGCCGTCCGCGGCCCGGTGATCACCGAGCTGTCCGTGCTGGCCAGGGCCGGTACGGCGGTCAGGTTCCAGGAGTTTCCGCTGCCGGTGGACCTGCCGAGCGCCACCGCGGTGCCGTTGCGCACCGACAGGTTCGCGGTCAGCCGGGACGTGCCCGAGTCGACGTCGAAGCCGGTCTTCGGGTTGGCGTACGCGGTGTCGTGGTCGAAGGTGATCGACCCGGGGTTGCCGTTGTCGGTGAACCCGTGCGCGATGTTGCTGAAGGCGATGCTGTGGCGGATCACGTGGTCGGCCGCCGGGTCGGGATCCCCGCCGCCCATCTTGAAGCCGTTGC
The DNA here is from genome assembly GCF_003947245.1 of Actinoplanes sp. ATCC 53533. NCBI lineage: Bacteria > Bacillati > Actinomycetota > Actinomycetes > Micromonosporales > Micromonosporaceae > Actinoplanes > Actinoplanes sp. ATCC 53533. The sequence continues at coordinate 75,715 of NZ_QHHV01000172.1, forward strand.
CGTCCCCGGCGAAGTCCGGGAAGTTCCACCGGTTGACCCCGTTGCCGTAGGCGACGCTGCCCTCGACCGTGATCGGGGAGGTGAACATCCAGGCGTCGAAGCCGTCGTCGACGTTGTTCCACAGCCGGGCGCCGCGCACCACGTTGCCGGTGCCACTGCCCTCCTTGATCGCCAGGCCGTCGGCGCTCTCGCCGTTCTTGCGCGGGTCCCGGTTGAGGTAGCTGTCCAGGTTCAGCACCAGGTTGCCGCTCGACGCGCCCTGGATCTGCAGCCCCGACTCGTAGTTGTCGTGCGTCGAGAGCCGCTCGAACACGTTGCCGTTACAGCCGTCGCAGTAGAGCCCGTACGGGCCGTTGATCAGCTCCAGGCCGATCAGGCGCCAGTACGACGCCGCCATGTGCACCGTGCCGCGCTGGGCCCGGGGGATGCTGCCGCCGACCGGGGCCGGGGTGTTGGGCAGGGCCTCGCCGTCGATGACGACGCGTTCGGTGCCGTACCGGGTCAGGGTGATCGGCTGGCCGGCGGTGCCGCTGCGGGTGATCCGCAGGTTGGTGGTCAGGCCGTAGGTGCCGCCGCGGACCGAGATGACGGTGCCGGCCTGGGCCAGGTCGACGGCGCGCTGGAGGGTGCGCAGCGGGTGCGCCAGGTCGCCGGTGTTGCCGTCGTCGCCGGTCGTGGCGACGAACAGGGGAGCCGGCGCGGCGGCGGACGCGGGCGCCGAGGGGCCGGTGGCGACCCCGACGGCGGCGAGGGCGACGACGGCCGCGAGCGCGGCGGTGCTGCGGACAGGCATGGGGGAGACCTCCGATGAGGGTGAAGAACGCGGCGGCGGGCGGGGGACCACCCGAGCCGCGTCCTGCCCTGGAACGCGGTGGGATCCCCGGAACGCCCGGCTCTGGTAAGCGCTTTCCCGGCGAGGCTAGACCCTGCGGGAATCGACTGTCAACGATGTGTCGCGAGCGTGCGGGCTCATCTGCTCAACTTCGGGCGCCGCCGACCGATGACTTGACTGGGCAGGTCCGAGGGCGTGGGGCACGGGAAACGGTGAGCGGCATGGGCTCGGGGCAGCATCGCCCAGGCGGCGGTACGGGCACGCGGGTGCCCGACCGGCCGCTGCGGATCGCGACCGTCGCGACCGTGACCTGGCTGCTCGGCTACGCCCTGCTGACCGGCCTGACCCTGGACGCACCCGCCGCGTCGCTGTTCGTCGGCGACATCCTCTACCTGGTGCCGCTGATCGCCGGGGTGCTCGCCGCCACGGTCGCGGCCCGCCGCTCGCGGGGCCGGCACCGCACGCTGTGGCGGGTGCTCACCGCCGCGTTCGCCGCGCAGCTCGCCGGGGAGAGCATCTGGGCCGCGTACGACTATCTGACCGGTGACGGCCCACCGGAGCCGTCGGTCGCCGACCTCTGCTACCTGACCGCGTCGACGCTGACCATCGTCGCGGTCCTGGTCGGCTTCGGCGGGGCGGGCCGGCTGCGGCACCTGCGGGGGCTGGTGGACAGCCTGCTGATCATCGTCAGCCTGGGCGCCCTGGGCTGGCAACTGCTGATCCGGCCGCAGCTCACGGCGGCGGCGGTGTGGGGCGACCTGGTCAACGTCGCCTACCCGCTGCTGGACCTCGTGCTGCTGGCCGTCCTGGGCATCGTCGGCATGGCCGGGCACCGGTCGGTGCCGCTGGCGGTACGGCTGGTCGGCGTCGCCGGGGCCATCACCGCGGTCTGCGACATGATCTACACGTACCTCGTCCTGTTCAGCGAGTACGACAGTGGCAGCTGGATCGACGTCGGCTTCGAGACGGCCGAGTCCTGCCTCTTCCTGGCCGCGGTGGTCGCCGTGCGCCGCCCGGAACCGCCGGCCGAGCGGCGCTCCTTCGACCGGGGCATGCCGCTCCTGCCGATCGTGATCTCGGTCGCCGGCACCTCCGCGCTCGTCGTGTACGACAAGGTGCGCACCGGGGTGGTCAGCGATCTCACGCTTGTCGTCGTGGCTGTGCTGTTCCTCGCGGTCATGCTGCGCCAGTACCTGTTCGCGGCCGACCGGGCCGGCCTGGCCGAGGAACTGCGCCGGGCGGTGGCCGAGCAGCAGCGGCTCGCCGTCACCGACGGCCTGACCGGCCTCGCCAACCGCCGGCACCTGATGACGATGCTGGACCGGCTGCGCACCGCACCCGGCGGCCGTCCGGTCAGCCTGCTGGTGGTCGACCTCGACCACTTCAAGCTCGTCAACGACACGTACGGGCACCTGGCTGGTGACGCCGTGCTGGAGGCGGCGGCGGCCCGGATCGCCGCGGCCGCCCGCGCGACCGACCTGGTGGCGCGGTACGGCGGGGAGGAATTCGTCCTGCTGCTGGCCGACACCGACGGGCCGGAGGCCGAGCGGCTCGCCGAGCGGATCCGCCGGCGCCTGCGCGACTCGCCGATCGCGGCCGGCGACGCGGTCATCGCCGTGACCGCGTCGATCGGCGTGGCGACGTCGCCGGACGGGGCCGTGCCGCACCTGCTGGAGGCCGCCGACCGGGCGCTCTACCGGGCCAAGGCGCAGGGTCGCGACCAGGTCACGGTCGCCGTCCCGGAAACGGAAAGGGCCGGCGTTCCCGCCTCCGGCGGGTGAGACTTCGGCCGGCGCCGAAAGGTCCGGGTCCTACCGTCGCACCATGCAGCAGATCAACGACCCCGAGACCGCCATCGCCGTCCTGCACGACCCGGCTTTCGTGGTGCCCCCGGTGCCACCCGCCGCCCGGGGAGCCGGCTGGCTGCGGGCCACGGTCGGCCGCTTCAGCACCGGCCCGGCCCACGAGCGCCGGCGCGCGCTGTCCACCGCGATCCTCGACGGCATTCCGCTCGCGGCCCTGCGCGCGGCCGATGGCCACCACCCGGTGACGGTGCTGGCCCGCGCGATCGGCGTGCGGGAGCCCGTCGAGCGCCTGGTGCGCGACATCGCCCAGGCCTACCAGCCGGGCACCGGCGACGAGCCGCGCGCCGACGCGGCGGTGGACCGGCTCGTGGCCGTCCTCGGCGGGGTGTACGACGAACCGACGGCCGCCCGGATCGGGGTGCTGGTGCAGGCGTGCGATGCGACCGCCGCGCTGATCGCCGGGGCCCGGCACCGGCCGGTCGAGGAGGTGCTGCGCGACGACCCGCCGGTCCGGGCGACGCGCCGGCAGGCCCTCGCGGCGACCACGGTGGGTGGGGTGCCGGTCGAGGCCGGCGAGGTCGTGCTGATCGGCCTGGCCGGCGGGCCGGCCTTCGGTGCCGGACCGCGTCGCTGCCCGGGCCGGGCGCACGCGCTGGCTCTCGTCGAAGGCAGCCGGGCCGCGCGGCGGTAGCGCTCTCGGCGCGGCGGTCCGCCGGGCCGGTGCCGGGCAACCGGCCA
>NZ_QHHV01000173.1:0-17566 GCF_003947245.1 Actinoplanes sp. ATCC 53533
GCCCGCCACGCCGGCCGCCGCGCCCGCCACGCCGGCCGCAGCGCCGCTGAGCAGGAGGTTACGTCGTGAGAGTGCCATGCCAGCAGCCTCATGACCGTGAATGTCCTGACCGCGTGGCCCGGGTGAAGGGCCGTGGAAGACCGTACGAACTCAGACGGCCACGCGCTGCGTTCCCGCGTACACGTTCATGGTCCGTCCGCGCAGGAAGCCGACCAGGGTCATGCCCGCCTCGTCGGCCAGTTCGGCGGCCAGGGTGCTCGGCGCGGACACGGCCGCGAGCATTGGAATTCCCGCCATCCACGCCTTCTGGGTCAGTTCGAAGCTGGCCCGGCCGGAGACGAGCAGCACGTGCCCGGCTAGCGGCAGCCGTCCCTCGCGCAGCGCCCAGCCGATCACCTTGTCGACGGCGTTGTGCCGTCCGACGTCCTCGCGGAGCGCCAGCAACTCGCCCTCGGCGGTGAACAGGCCGGCCGCGTGCAACCCGCCGGTGCGGTCGAAGGTGCGCTGCGCGGCCCGGAGCCGGTCCGGCAGGTCGGCCAGGACCCCCGCCGGCACCGTGCAGGTGTCCGCGGCCACGTCGAACTGTGACCGGGTGCGGACCGCGTCGATGCTGGCCTTGCCGCACACCCCGCACGAGCTGGTCGTGTAGAAGTTGCGGCTCGGGTCGGTCACCGGCGGTGGCACGTCCGCGCCGAGCACCACGTCGACCACGTTGTACGTGTTCGGCGCGTCCGTGCCGGCGCAGAGTTGGGCGGTGACGACGTCAGCCGCCGTACGGATGATGCCCTCGGTCAGCAGAAAGCCCATGGCCAGGTCGATGTCGTGGCCCGGGGTCCGCATGGTCACGGCCAGCGGGGTCCGGCGCAGCCGGATCTCCAGCGGCTCCTCGGCGGCCAGTTCGTCGGTCCGCCGCCGCGGCTCAGCGGCCGCATCCAGATTGATCTTCATCACCGGTCGCCGGTTCATCGTGCGCGCCATCAGCCGAGCGTATGCCGCCCGCCTCGGCCCATGCCGGGAGCGCTGCCGGGCCCGGTTGCGCCGCGCAATGCGGTCCGCACAGTCACGCTCGCGTCTCGTACGGGATACGGTACGTACGTGGGGGGATTCGCGGCGGTGGTGTTGGCCGGCGGTGCGGCACGTCGGATGGGTGGTGCGGACAAGCCCACCATCGCGGTGGCCGGGCAGTCGATGCTGACGCGTGTCCTGGCCGCGGTGCATGACGCCGACCCGCAGGTGGTGGTCGGCCGCGTGCCTCCCGACCTGCCGGTGCCGGTCGCGTCGACCAGTGAGCAGCCGCCCGGTGGCGGCCCGGTCGCCGCGACCGCGGCCGGCCTCGAGCTGGTCCCCGCGGAGGTCAGCTTCACCGCGCTGCTCGCGGCGGATCTGCCGCTGCTGACCGGCGAGGCCATCGATGTGCTTCGGCTCACCGTCGAGTCCGCGCCCATGCAGGGTGCGGTCTACCGGGACGCCGAGGGGCGGCTGCAGTCGCTCTGCGGCGTCTGGCGGACGTCCGCCCTGCGCGAGGCCCTCCAACGGGTCGCCGCGGAGCGGGGCAGCCTGCACGGCGCCCCGATGCACGCGCTCATGGATCAGCTGCGCTTCATCGAGGTGTCCTGGCGCCGCCCGGGACCGCCGCCCTGGTTTGACTGCGACACCGACGATGACCTGCGGACGGCCGAGGAGTGGGCCCAGTGAGCGTGCTCGACACCTGGATCGCGGCCGCCTGTGACGAGCTGGGGTTGACCCCTGCCGACACCGAGACCAAGGTGGTGCTCGACCTCGCCCGCGATGTCGCGCACAACGTGGTGCGCCCGGGGGCACCCGTCACGGCGTACCTGATGGGTGTCGCTGTGGGCCGCGGCGCGGACCCGGCGGATGTCGCCGCCCGGCTCAGCTCCCTGGCCCTCGACTGGCCGGCCGACGGTCGGGAATGAGACGCGGCCGGTGAGCCGGCCGCGCGCTCGATAGGGTGGCGGGCGGAGGTGCCGATCATGACGGCGGAGAACACTGCTGACCAGTCCGAGGGCGTCCTGCTGGACGAGCCGACCACGGCCGACCTGCGGGCGAAAGTGACAGAGGCCTGGCGGGAGTTCGCGAGTGCGCTGGCCACGCTGCTGCCCACGCTGGCCGAGGGTGCGTATGTCGACATCACGCTCGACCCGACCGCGTCGGGCACCGGGACGGCCGTCTATTCGGTGAGCATGCGGGTGCTGTCGGACGGCGTCATCGAGGCGCTCGCGGTCGGCAACGCCGGCCTGCCGGAGGGCTTCCGGATGAATCGCGCGTCGGTTGCCGACCTGGTCGCGCTGGGCTGGTCGCCGCCGGGCGTGCTGCCCGATTCGGGCGACTCGTTCGGCCTGCGGACCAACGCCGGCAGCGCCCAGCAGCTGTCCACCATCGTGTCGCGCACGCTGCGCGACGTGTACGGCGCCCCGCACCCCGCCTTCCTGGTCTACCTGGTGCACGACGACGCGGACGAGCCGATCGACACCGCGCCGATCGGCACCGCCCGGCACGAGCCGAGCATCGACGGCGAGCTGAGCCTCGACGACCTCGACGAGGACGGCGTGCTCTCCGAGGCGCTGGCCAACGCCGCCGACGAGGTCATCCCGCTGGAGGAGCGGGTGCGCACGGTCGTCGCCACCATGTCGAAGACCACCGTCGACCAGCTGCAGGTCGACACGGACGGCGACATCGGCATCCGGGCCGGCTCGGCGATGGTCTTCGTCCGGGTCCGGGACAATCCGCCGCTGGTCGACGTCTTCTCGCCGATCCTCACCGAGGTGGAGCCGACCGAGCAGCTCTACGTCAAGCTCTCCGAGCTGACCAACAGGATGCCGATCGGCCGGCTCTATTGCGCGCAGGACACCGTCTGGGCGTCGATCCCCGTCTTCGGCCGCAACTTCCAGGCCACCCACCTCATGCTGGCCGTGCAGGTGATGACCGGCCTCGCCGACGAGCTGGACGACCGGCTGCACGGCGAGTTCGGCGGCAAGCGCTTCTTCGGCGAGGGCGACAAGCCGGCCCCGCCGAAGGACGCCAAGGACGGCGACGACCACCGCCCGGGTATGTATCTCTAGCGGCTAACTCAGCGGCACCCACGCCAGCTGGTCCATCGTGGACAGGTCGGAGGCCCGCAGGCCGGTCTGCGACAGCGTCCACAGCTCGGTGCCCACGACCAGCGACCGCAGCAGCTCGGGCTGGTCGAGCTGATCGGCGAGGGTGATGTCGTCGGTCACCCGCAGCGCCAGCGCGCCGCGGGATTCCACCGGCACGACCAGCAGCTGCGTGGTCGGCCACCAGAGCAGGGCGTGCGGGTCGTACTCGGCGTTCGAGTAGGCCTGCGGCAGGTGGTACTGCGCGAGCCGCTTCGGGTGCGCCGGGTCTGCCACGTCGAAGAGGGAGACCTGCAGGCCCTGCGTACGCCCGTTGGCGTCGGCCTCCTGGCCGATGCCGACCAGCCTGTTCTCGCCCACCGGCTGCAGGTGCGCCGAGTAGCCGGTGATCTTCAGCTCCCCGGTGACCGCGGGCTTCGCCGGGTCACGCAGATCCAGGCTGTAGAGCGGGTCCGTCTGCTTGAACGTGACGACGTAGCCCCGGGCGCCGACGAAGCGGACCGAGTAGATCCGCTCGCCCTTGCCCAGGCCGTCGGCGATGCCGGTCTGCACGAGCTTGCCGTCGCGCTCCGCGAACACCCGCACCGCCGAGCGGTCCGTCGCGGGGTCCGTGGTGGCGACGCGCAGGTGGCTGTCCCATTCGGACATCGCGTACTGGTTGAGCAGGTAGCCGGGCACGGTGCCGGACGCCCGGTAGACCGGCGGCTGGTTCCCGGCGAGGGCGAACTTGAAGAGCTCCGTCTGCTGGCGGACCCGGTTCGCCACCCGGCCGGGGAAGAGGTCGTACCGCCAGCGGTCGTCGTTGGCGAGATAGAGGCTGTCCGGCGTGGCGTAGACCGTGTCGCCGTCGGCCACGACTGCGACCGGATCCCCGCTGCCGAGGGTCGGCCTGGTCAGGTCGAAGGTGAGGATGCTGACCATGGCGCCGCCGGAGAAGTCGGTGGGCCGGCTGACCCTGCGGCAGTCCGTCTCGCCCCGCGTGGTCCCGGAGCTGTCGGTGACCGACCACTGCGGTAGCCAGGCCGCGTCGGGAGTCTTGTCGATCACCGCGCGGTTCCCCGCGATCAGCTTCTTTTCGTCGACCTTGCGGTAGCTGAGGGGGAAGGCGATCCGCGGCGAACTGCGGAGCACGATCCGGGCGGTGCCGCCGGTCATCCGGGCGTCGACCAGGGAGCCTTCGCCGGTATACCGGCTGACCACAGACGGCTTGCCGGTCAGATTGACGAGGAGTATCCGCACACCTTGGTCGACCGGGAACGGGGCGTCGAACAGGGGGTGGTTGTAGATCGAGGGCACCAGCACGAGGGCCGAGTCGCCGGTGAGCAGCAGCTGGAGGTCGCCGACCGGGCCGACGTCCAGGTCGACCTCGCCGGTCTGCTTGCGGGTGGCGGTGTCGATCACCCGCAGGACGCCCTCGCTGATGGTGACGATCCGCCGGCCGTCGGTCTTGATCAGGTCGGGCTCGTCGGCGCCCTGCTCGTGCACGTTGGTGCCGGAGAAGCCCGGGGCCGGCGCGGCTCGCTGGGCCTCCGCGCCGGCAGCATCGGCCATGGAGCGGGCGCCGCCGGACATGGCGAACCTATCCATCATCTGGTTGCCGGGCAGGCCGTACGGCCCGACGTTGGCCTTGGCCGCCTTCCTCAGGTCGGCGAAGAGCTGCTCGCAGGAGTCGAACGCGACCAGCCGCATAGCTCCGCCAACGCCGGCGGACGGGGGTGGTGCGGCGGGCGGCTTCTTCGAGGCGGTGCAGCCCGCGAGCGGTACGGCGAGCGCGAGGACGGCGCAGAACAGCAGACGGTGCGACATTCCAGTGGGACGCTGGGTGACCGTCCCTGGTTCCGGCTAATTCGGGGCGGGCACCGGTGTCGGGAGCTCGACCAGCCGGGACAGCACGACCATGCTGCGGGTGGAGGTCACGAAGGGCTCGGCCCGCAGCCGCTCGAGGGCTTGTTCGAGGTGGCCGATGTCGGCGGCGCGCAGGTGCACGAGCGCGTCAGCCTGACCCGAGACCGTGTAGGCGCCGACGACCTCGGGATGCCGCCGGGTGGCGACGGTGATCTGCGCCGGGGTGGTGCGGCCGGTGCAGAACAGCTCGACGAACGCCTCGGTGGTCCAGCCCACGGCGGCCGGCTCGATGACCGTGGTGAATCCCTTGATGACACCGCTGGAGCGCAGCCGATCAACGCGTCGCTTCACCGCGGGGGCGCTCAGGGAGACCCGCGCGCCGATCTCGGCGTACGACGCTCGCGCGTCCGCGACGAGCAACGCAATGATTCGCTGGTCAATGGCGTCCATCTGCAACGATTCGCCTCCGACGAGCAAGAGTTCGAGCTGTTTACGACGTGTCAGCCTACCTACCCTTTACCTCATGAGCCACACGGAGCGCTTGCCGCGAAACAGGACATATCTCATGTGTCCGCCTGAGCACTTCACGGTCGAGTACGCGATCAACCCATGGATGGACACCACCGCCCCGGTTGATCCGGCCCTCGCGCTCAGGCAATGGCATCTGCTTCACGACACGCTCAGCGACCTGGGGCACGCCGTGCACGTGCTGGACGCCCGTCCCGGCCTGCCCGACATGGTGTACGCGGCCAACGGCGCCTTCTCCGTCGACGGCACGGTCTACGGCGCCCGGTTCAAGTATCCCCAGCGTGCCGCCGAGGCCGCCGCCCATCAGCTCTTCTACGCCGGCGGCCCGTGGACCTTCGCCGACCCGGTGCACGTCAACGAGGGTGAGGGCGACTTCGCATACCTGCCGGGAGCGTACGGCGGCCTGATCCTCGCCGGTCACGGCTTCCGCACCGACCCGGCCGCGCACGCGGAGGCCCAGGAGGTTCTCGGCCGGCCGGTGGTCTCCCTCAAGCTGGTCGATCCGGCGTTCTACCACCTGGACACCGCGCTGGCGGCGCTGGACGACCGGCACATCACGTACTACCCCGAGGCCTTCTCGGCGGCGTCGCAGCGGGTCCTGCGCCAGCTGTTCCCGGACGCGGTCATCGCGGACCGCGCCGACGCCGAGGCCTTCGGTCTGAATCTGGTCAGTGACGGTCATCACGTGATCCTCAACACCGAGGCGACCGCGATGGCCGACAAGGTCCGGGCGCACGGCTATACGCCGGTGTTGGTGGAGTTGTCCGAGCTCAAGCGCGGTGGCGGCTCGGTCAAGTGCGCGGTGGCGGAGCTACGCCCCTGACAGACCACTGGGCCGCCTGCGGCAAGATGGATTGCATGACCGACGACACCCGTACCTCAGACCAGCAGGAAGACGAATCCGTCATCGTGGTGGGCCCGGACGGCCGCCCCCTGGGCACGGTGGGGACGGACGGCAACCTCAAGCCCGAGGAGCCCGGCAACCTGATCGAGCAGCCCGCGAAGGTCATGCGGATCGGCAGCATGATCAAGCAGTTGCTGGAGGAGGTCCGGGCGGCGCCGCTGGACGAGGCCAGCCGCGGCCGGCTGAAGGAGATTCACCAGCGGTCCATCAAGGAGCTTGAGGACGGCCTGGCCCCGGAGCTGCAGGAGGAGCTTGAGCGGCTGTCGCTGCCGTTCGAGGGCGACACCCCGCCCAGCGAGCCCGAGCTGCGGATCGCCCAGGCTCAGCTCGTGGGCTGGCTGGAGGGCCTCTTCCACGGCATCCAGGCGGCCCTGGTCGCGCAGCAGATGGCGGCGCGGCTGCAGCTCGAGCAGATGCGCGGCGCCAACGCCGGCCGGCCGGCCCTGCCGGTGGGTCCCAACGGGGTCATCCCCGGCCTGCCGGGTCAGGGCACCGCCGACGGCACCGGCCGCACCGGCCAGTATCTCTAGATCTCGAAGAGCTTTTCGAGATAGACGGCGACGCCGTCCTCGTCGTTCGTGAGCGTCACCTCGTCGGCGATCTCGCGGAGGGCGGGGTGGGCGTTGCCCATCGCCACGGAACGGCCTGCCCAGGCCAGCAGGGGCAGGTCGTTCGGCATGTCCCCGAACGCCACGACGTCTTCGGCGGTGTAGCCCTCGCGCTCGCAGAGCCAGGCCAGCCCGGCCGCCTTGGTCACCCCGGCGGCGGAGATCTCCACCAGCGCGGACGACGACGAGTGCGTCGCCTCGGCGATCCCGCTCAGCTTGCGGCTGACCAGTTCGGCGAAGTCGTCCGGGCCGTAGCTGGCCGAGCGGGCGAGCAGCTTGACCGCCGGCACGGAGGTGAGCTCCTCGGGCGAGGTGAGCACGCGGACCCGCTTGTGCTCACCGTCCCAATGCAGGGGCCACTTCTCCTCGTACCAGAAGCTCCGGCCGTCCTCGACCTCGACGGCGAGCGCGACGTCCGGGACGGCCTCGCGCAGCCGCCGGGTCACGTCGAGCAGCAGCTCGACGGAGAGCGGCGCGGCCCGCAGGATCTCGTCGGTGTCGGGGTCGTAGACCACGGCGCCGTTGGCGCAGATGGCCGGCAGCGGCTCGACCATCTGGTCGTAGAGCTGGCGCAGCCAGCGCACCGGCCGGCCGGTCACCAGGACCGTGGGGACGCCGCGCGAATACAGCTGATCGAGAACCTCGATGGTGCGCGGGCTGAGCGTGCCGTCGGTCCGGATCAGGGTGCCGTCGATGTCGGAGGCGACGAGGCGAAAAGGTGGCATCACCTCGACAGTAGCCGGTCCAGGTAGACGGCCACGCCGTCCTCGTCGTTGGTCAGGGTCACCTCGTCGGCGACCGCGAGCAGCGTCGGGTGTGCGTTGCGCACTGCCACCCGGCTCCACCCCGCCCAGGCGAACATCGGCAGGTCATTGGGCATGTCCCCGAAGACCAGCACGTCGGCAGGGTCGACACCGACCGCCTGCGCGACGACGGCCAGGCCGGTGCCCTTGTCGACGTTCGGCGGGCAGATCTCGATGTAGTTGAGGCCGGCCTGGGTGACCGAGGCCACGTGCGGCGGCACGATCCGCTGGGCCACGGCCAGCAGGTCGTCGACGTCGTGCTCGAACGACCGCGCGAACGCCTTGATCACGTCGCCGGTCAGGCAGTCGGCGCGCGAGCGCCGCTCCACCACGACCGGATAGCGCCAGGTCGGGTCGTAGTCGCCCCAGAGCGGCGAGTCGTTGTGCTCCAGCGCCTCGACCATCACCGACAGCGGGCCGACCTCGGCCTCCAGGTCCGCCAGCGCGGCGGCCAGATCCCGGCCGGGGAGCCGCTCGCTGCGCAGCACCTGGCGCTCCTGCTGATCGATCACCCAGCCGCCCTGAGCCAGCACGAGGAAGTCGGCATCCCGGATGTCGCTCTGGACGAGACTGGTCAGGCGCGGGCCGCGGCCGGTCGCCCCGACGATGCGGATGCCGGCGGCGCGGACCCGGCCGAGGACCTCGTGGGTGTAGTCGGACACCGTGTCATCGCTGCGCACGAGCGTGCCATCGAGATCGGTCGCGATCAGCTTGGGCAGTCCAGGCCTGATCATCTAAACCTCCGAGGGTGTGACAACCCCCGCGGAGGGCGGAAGGAAAACGTTACACCGGCCCGGCTACCTGCTGCTATGCCATCAGGTAGCGGGCCGGTTACCAATACGTCAAGACGGGGGTTCGAGCACGTCACGGCCGCCGAGGTAGGGCTGCAGGGCCTTGGGGACGCGCACCGAGCCGTCGGGCTGCTGGTGGTTCTCCAGGATCGGGATCAGCCAGCGGGTGGTGGCCAGCGTGCCGTTGAGCGTCGCCGCCGTCTGCGCCTTGCCGTCGGAGTCGCGGTAGCGGATGTTGAGCCGCCGCGCCTGGAACGTGCTGCAGTTCGACGTCGAGGTGACCTCGCGGTAGCGACCCTGCGACGGCACCCAGGCCTCGCAGTCGAACTTGCGGGTGGCGCTGGAGCCGAGGTCACCGGCCGCAACGTCGATCACCCGGTAGGGGATCTCGACCTTGGCGAGCATCTCCTCCTCCATGGCGAGCAGCCGCTGGTGCTCCTCGGCGGCGTCCTCCGGCTTGCAGAAGGAGAACATCTCCACCTTGTCGAACTGGTGCACGCGCAGGATGCCGCGGACGTCACGGCCGTGCGACCCGGCCTCCCGGCGGAAGCACGACGACCAGCCCGCGAACCGCTCGGGACCGCCCTCGAGGTCGAGGATCTCGTTCGAGTGGTACGCCGCCAGCGCCACCTCCGACGTGCCCACGAGGTAGAGGTCGTCGGCCTCGAGGCGGTAGATCTCGCTCGCGTGGGCGCCCAGGAACCCGGTGCCCTCCATCGCCTCCGGCTTGACCAGCGCGGGGGTGATCGACGGGATGAAGCCGTGCTCGACGGCCTGGGCGATGGCCAACTGCAGCATCCCGAGCTGCAACAGGGCGCCCACGCCGGTGAGGAAGTAGAACCGCGAGCCCGACACCTTGGCGCCGCGCTCGGTGTCGATCGCCCGCAGCGCCTCGCCCAGCTCCAGGTGGTCCTTCGGGTCGTCGATCTGGGGGAGGGCGCCGACCTCGCGCAGCACGACGAAGTCGTCCTCGCCGCCCGGGGGCACGCCGTCCTGCACCAGATTGGGCACGGCCAGGTGCGCCTCGCGGAGAGCCTGGTCGGCCCGCGTGGTCGCGGCCTGCATCTCCTTCACCGTGGCGCTGAGCTCCTTGGTGCGGGCCAGCAGGGCTGCCCGTTCGTCGCCCTTGGCCCGCGACACCTCGGCGCCCAGGGACTTCTGCTCCGCCCGCACGGCCTCGAATCTCTGGGTCGCGGCCCGGCGCTCGGCATCGGCGCGCAGCAGGTCGTCGACCTTCGACGGGGACTCGCCGCGCACTCGCTGGCTGGCACGGAACAGCTCGGGATCCTCACGGAGCAGACGCAGGTCAATCACGACCCAGAGCCTACCGGCGACGATGTCCCGCTTTCACCCCGATATGCCTCAGCTGGGCTTGTCCACGTTCTCCGGTGACGTGGTGAACGGCTTGGCGGAGGTGACGGTGAGACCGAACGGCGCGTCGGGCGGCCCATCCTCCTCCTCGGCGGCGGTCGGCCGCCGCCAGGACCAGACCGCGGCGTCGGCCGCGGCCGACGGCTCGGCCTCCCCGGCGGCGTCGACCTGAGCCGGAACGGCGACCTCATGCCGGCCCGCCAAGATCATCGCCAGCAGCACCAGGGCCACGCCGACCGCCGCGCACCAGCCGCCCCGGCCGTGCGAGATGGCGATCTGACCGTCCTCCAGCCCGGCCGCGTTGAGCTCGCCGAGAACGCGGCTGGAGTCGCCCAGATACGACGTCAGCGCCGCCACGATGGCGAGCAGCACACCGCCGACACTGAGCGCGCTGAGCCGGGCGTACCGGCGGCCCGCCGGTGGTCCGAACAGGGTCAGCACCACCGCGATGACGAGCAGGAACAGCCCGGTCAGATAGCCGCCGCCCCAGCTGCCCAGATCGGCGAGGTTGGTCTCCAACGGCCGGGCGGCCGTCTCGCTGTCGCCCCAGAGCGCGCCGTCGACCTCGGTGATCTGCCACTCGGAGATCAGCGAGCCGAACAGGGCCACCCCGCCCAGCACCGCGGCGAGCGGCACGAGGCGGCGGTCACCGGCGAGCCCGGTCAGGAAGGCGCCGACCGGCATGCGGCGGCCCGGCGGGTCCTGGGCATCGTCGCCGGGCCCGAACTCGACGACGGCCTCTCCGCTCTCCGGCATGCGATCCATCATTGCCCGTGCCCGGTCCACCGGCCAGTGCTGATGGAGATGGACTAGCGTCAGGCGTATGCCTATTCGCACTGCTTCCGCCCGCTGGTCGGGCAACCTCACCGAAGGCAACGGAACCATCAAGACCGGCAAGGGTGGGTACGAAGGGAACTACTCCTTCAAGTCCCGCTTCGAGGAGGGCGAGGGGACCAACCCCGAGGAGCTCATCGGCGCCGCGCACGCCGGCTGCTTCTCGATGGCGTTCTCCAAGGGCCTCGCCGACGCCGGCTTCACGCCGACCTCTGTCGAGACCGTTGCCAAGGTCCACCTGGACAAGGGCGATGCCGGCTTCGGCGTCACCCGCATCGACCTCGAGACCGTGGGCGACGTCCCCGGCATCGACGAGGGCACCTTCGCCAAGATCGCCGAAGGCGCCAAGGAGAACTGCCCGATCTCCCGGCTGCTGTCGCCCGGCGCCGAGATCACCCTGAGCGCCAAGCTCGCCTGACGCTGCTCCCCGCTCCACCCGCGCCCAGCGCGGGTGGAGCACAATTGTCGATGTGCCCGTCGACATGAGCCGTGAACGCTTCGAGGAGCTGGTCGGCGAGGCCCTCGACGAGGTCCCGCCCGAGTTGCTCAAGGTGATGAACAACGTCGTCATCCTGGTGGAGGATCTGCCGGCGGACGGCGGTATGGGCCTGCTCGGCCTCTACGAGGGCACCGCCCTGACCGACCGGGGCTGGGACTACGCCGGCGTGCTGCCCGACCGGATCACCATCTACCGGTTGCCCACGCTGCACGTCTGCGACACGGAGACGGACGTCATCGACGAGGTGGCGATCACCGTGGTCCACGAGATCGCCCACCACTTCGGCATCGACGACCAGCGGTTGCACGAGCTGGGATGGGGCTGAAAAGCCGACCCGGCCGTTGCCGAGGGCGCCTACCCTGGTAATCCACGCCAACAGGAGGGCCTCCATGCGCAGCGAACTGTTCTCGGCCGAAAATCTCGAAAAAGAATCGTCCCAGCCGGGGCTGCGACTGCAGAATTCCAAACTTCTCAAGGCCGAGCTGAACGGCGAGTTCATGGCCCGGGTCGGCACGATGGTCGCCTACCAGGGGCAGGTGCAGTTCGAGGCGCTCGGCTCGGGCGGCATCGGCAAGTTCCTCAAGCAGAAGCTGACCGGCGAAGGCGTACCGCTGATGAAGGTCAGCGGCCGCGGCGACGTCTTCCTGGCGGAGAACGCCGCCGACATCCACATCATCGACATCGAGCCCGGCGACGCCCTCTCGATCAACGGGGCGAACGTCCTGGCCTTCGACTCGACGCTGAACTACGACATCAAGATGGTCCAGGGCGTCGGCATGATGTCCAACGCCGGCCTGTTCAACTGCGTCTTCTCCGGCTATGGCCGGATCGCGGTCACCACCAAGGGCACGCCGGTCGTGCTCAGCGTCGACCAGCCCACCTACGTGGACCCGCAGGCGGCGATCTGCTGGTCGGCCAACCTGCAGACCGGTTACCACCGCGCGGAGCAGATGGGCCTCGGCACGCTGCTGGGCCGCACCACGGGCGAGCGCTTCACGATGAGCTTCTCCGGCCAGGGCTTCGTGGTCGTGCAGCCGTCGGAGGAGCCGCCGGGCGGTCTGGCCGGCGCCGCGCAGGGCCAGCAGCAGCAGGGCGGCATCCTCGGCAACCTGATGGGCCATTGATCAAGGTCAAGGTCAAGGTCTAGATCAAATGCTGGATGTCGTGCGTGGTTGCATGGTGCTGACCGTCGCTCCCGCCGACACCGGGCGAGGGCGGCCAATCGCCTAGCGGCTCATGAACGGCCGCCCTCACCCTGCCAGGTCCGTGCTCCCACAAACCCGATATTGAGTCTCAGCCGCTCGACATTGGTCGATGTTGTGACGTGGTGGTGCCTCGGCACCTACGCCGCGGGCCCCGACAGCGATCCGAGCGACCATGAGCGCCGGCTGCGCAGGGCAGTGCGCCGGGCCCGTCGCGCCCTGATCAGCTAGCTGGGCCCGCCGGAGCGCAGGCGCGCCAGCCAGGCCGCGCTGTCCGCGAAGTCGGCGTTGGTCAGGCCCGGCTGCGACGGCGCCGGCTCCTCGGCGGCGGCCCTCGACCACCGGTGCCGGGGGTACGACCCCAGGAAGCGCACCTTCGCGCAGATCCGGCGCAGCCCCTGCAGCGCCTCACCCAGCCGGGGCTCCGCGACGTGCCCCGCGCAGTCCAGGAAGAAGACGTAGACCCCGAGTTGCTTGCCGGTCGGCCGGGACTCGATGCGGGAAAGGTTGATGCCCCGGACGGCCAACTCGGTGAGCACCGACAGCAGCGCGCCCACCCGGTCGTGGTCGATCATCACCGCCAGCGAGGTCACGTCGTCGCCGGTCGGTGGTGCGGGCTGGCCCGGCCTGGTCAGCAGCGCGAACCGGGTGACCGCGTCGGCGTGGTCGGAGATCTTGTCGGCGAGCACCGTCAGGTCGTTGCGGGGCACCCCGATCGGCGCGCAGATCGCCGCGCCGTGCTCGCCGTTCGCGGCGCTGATCGCCGCCGCGGCGTTCGACAGCATGTCGACCACGACCGCGTCGGGCAGGTGCGTGCGCAGCCAGTTGCGGCACTGCGCGGACGCCTGCGGATGCGCGGCCACCGACCGGATCCGGTGCAGGCTCACGAGCTGCGGGGCGGCCAGCACGAACTCCACCGGCAGCACCACCTCACGGGTGATGACCAGGGGCGTGCCGGTGCCGAGCTCGTCCAGAGTGACCGGCACCGCCCCGCCGACGGAATTCTCCAGTGGCACGAGCGCCGCGTCGGCGTCGCCGGCGCGGACGGCCTCCAGGGCCTCGGGGACGCTGCGGGCGGGCGTCCGGATTCCGTGCTCGGCGGCGGGGATCGTCCGGAGCGCCTGCTCGGTGAAGGTGCCCTCGGGGCCGAGGTAGACGAAGCGGGTGGGCGGGTTTCCCGGCATGGCTCTGAGCCTAGCGGCAGCACATGCCTCGGCCGTTCGCCGTACCGTCAGGCCCCGCAGGCCCGGACCCGGATGCCTGCCGGCGCCTTGGTCTGCACCTCGACGCTGCAGACGTCCGTCCCCGCCTCGATGACCTTGAGGGCGGTGGGGGTGCCCGTGGTGACGACGAAGATCTGCTCCGCGTCCTTGGAGTCCTCGCCGGCGATCTGGACGGTGGCGAACTGCCACGATCCCGAGCAGAACGGCCCCTCGGCCACCGCCAACTTCTGCTCCGGGATGCCGGGCAGGCCCTCCAGGACGGCGAGCATCTGCGCCGTCGTCGGCCCGCCGCCGCACTTCGGGGCGGGTGACACGGTCGACGCGGGAGTGGTGGTCTGCGGCGTCGTGGTGGTGACCGGCGGCAGCGTCGTGGGCGGCACGTACGGCAGGGGCGGCAGGGTTGGCAGGGCGCCCGGCGGCAGTCCGGTGGGCACCGGCTGGGGGGCGGTGAAGCCGCTCGGCAGCGCAGAGGCCGAGCCCGCGCTGACCGGCCCGCCCGGTGGCCCGCTCAGCGGCGGATCCGGCGGCTTCCCGCACGCGGTGAGCAGCATCAGCAGCCCGGCGAGTGCCAGGAGCCGGTAGCGGACGTCGCGCAGCACGGGCTCATGGTAGGTGCTCCGGGGCGGCTCCGCTCAGCTCCGGCGGAGGCGATTCTGATCAGGCGGAGGCGAGCCGGTGGCCGGCGGCGGTCAGCGTGTCGACCGCCTCGGTGAGCCGGACCTGCGGGATGAGCAGATAGTCGGTGTCGTAGGTGGAGAAGGCGACGATGTTGACCCGGGCGTCGGCCAGCGGGCCGATCAGCGAGGCGAGCACGCCGGTGAGGGCGAGATCCAGCGGGCCGATGACGCGCAGGCAGCGCCAGGAGGCTTCGACGGTGGCGCCCTCCGGCACCCGGTCGGCCGGGCAGATCACGGAGAGCTCGTCGGGCGCCCAGGTCACCGAGATGACGCTCTTGTCGTCCGGACCGCTGCTCAGGGAGGCCGGCAAGGCAGAACCGGCCGGCAGCCGGCACACCGCGTACTCCGCTGGTAGCAGATCTAGATCGAGCATGAGGGGAACACTACGGTCCGGACGCCCACGATCCCAATGGGTAGCCGGTGCGTTGATCGCCACATGATCGGGTGACTAATACCGGATCGCGGAGAAGAAGGTCAAAGATGCGGCCACCCGGCCGGACTCCGACAGCGGGCTGGCGATCGCGTCGACCGTCAGATGACTCTCCTCGCCGGTCGGCTGGACCCGCATGAGGCCGCGGGCCAGCCGCTCGCTGGTGAGCGCGAGCAGCGGCGGAATCTTCTCGATCTCCTGCTCGGTGAGGTCGCCCCCGCCGGCCGTGAAGTCGATGAGGCGCAGGGAGCCGTCGCCGCCGAGCAGGGGCTGCCCGACCGCGTCGAGGCCCTTGCCCAGGCCGAGAAGTTCGCTCGCCGACGGCGAGACGGCCACGATCCTGAAGGCCGTGTCGATGACCAGACAGGGCTCGACAGCCTGCCAGACCGTTGCCGCCCAGCGGTCGATGCTCGAGACGAACTCGGACTCGGCCGGCGTACGCGCCTGTGGCACATACGCTCCCGAGAGTGAGAGCTCGACGTGCGCCACCCGCAACTCCCTCTTCATCCGTGCCGTGCACCTGGCCTGACTCCGGCCGGACATGCTCGGATCCGAAGCTTAAGCCTCGACTCCTCGAGCGTCCGGCCGGCGTCGCTGCCGTCAACCCTCGACGGCAAGCGGTGCTCTGCAGGAAACGTTACCGGCGGGTCGGCCGCTTGTCAGCGGCCGTTTGGCCGCTTGGGTACCACCGGTAGTCGCCAACCGGCCGATACGGCGCGTTTGCCCAGGTAGCGGGGTGTTGTGCCACTGCTGAGAGTTTATTCGCGGTGGCAGGTGAAATTCGGGCGCCACCGGCGATCAGCAGCCGGTCGAGCTCCTTGTGGGTGGCCACGAGGCAGTCCTTCGGCAGCCCGTGGACGCTGATCACCCCGGAACCGACGAACGCCAGCACGGGGGTGACGGGCACGCTCAGCCCGACGGCGGAGCTCATGGCCCGGCCGGCACGCTTGGCGTCACGGCGAGCCTCGGCGACGTACGCCGGGCGCTTGCCGTTGATCTGCACGACGTCCCCGGCGATCAGCACCCGGGCGCGGCCGTGGTCGGCGACGGTGACGGCATAGACGCCGCCCGGGCCGATCGCGAGGAATCCGGCGCGGTCGTCGGTGGGGTCGTGCTCGTGGCCCTGTGAGTCGGTGCGGGGCCAGTCGACGATGTGCCAGGCGGGACCGAGCCGGTCGAGGCGGGTCAGCGCGCGAGCGCCGGCTGCCTCGAGGCGGCGGGCGTCGCGCTCGGCGCGGCGTCGGCGGGCCCACTCGACGGGGTTCTGGCGAGGCTCGAGCGCCGCGGGCGGTGCGGTGCGTCGAGGATCGATGGCTGGTGGGTAGGTTCGAGACGGCAGGGGCAGGGCGGGACGTGCGGGGAAGACAGTCACTGCGACCTCCGGCAAAAGGTCCATCGGGCTCTCTTTCCACTACGGTACGTGTTGGACCCGGTACTCAAGCAAGTCGTCGGACCGGAAAGAAAGCGGAATGAGTGGGGATGAATGCCGCATTCACGCACATGTACTTTTTCCGTATGGTGCATCACGCGACCTAGGGCTCCCCGGGAATCCGAAACGTCCCCGCCAAGTTAGCGTTGCCTACCCTGATGGCGCAGCGTTGTCTCAAAATTATTCGCAGTGAGTCACAACACGGCTCCGGGCCGTGTGGCTCGGAAGTGATCGCGCTCGACGGGTGCGAGCACCTAGGCTCGACCCGTGGCCCACTACGTTGACAGCGAAGTGAGCCGGCTAGCCACGGTCATGCTGCACCGGCCCGGCGCCGAGCTCGCGAGGCTGACCCCCCGCAACAACGACTCCCTGCTGTTCGACGGCATCCCGTGGGTGGGCCGCGCGCAGGAGGAGCACGACGCCTTCGCCGCGGCCCTGCGCGATCGCGGCGTCGAGGTTCTCTACCTGGGCGAGTTGCTCGAGGAGACCTTGGCCGTGGCGGCGGCACGGGAAGCGCTGACCGGGAGCGTGCTGGACGCCCCCAGGCTCGGCGACACCCTGCGCGAGCGGGTCGCGGCCCACCTGGCCGACCTCGGCCCGCGCGAGCTGGCCCAGGTGCTGATGGCCGGGCTGGCGCACGAGGAGGTCAAGCCGGGTCCGGGCCGGTCGGGCGGCCTGGTCTACCAGCTCATGGACCGGCTCGACTTCGTCATCGACCCGCTGCCCAACCTGCTGTTCACCCGCGACTCCTCGGTCTGGGTGCGCGACCAGGTCGCGGTCACCAGCCTGGCCATGCCGGCCCGCGGCCGCGAGACCACGCTGACCCAGGCCATCTACACCCATCACCCGCGCTTCGTGGGCACCGCGACGCTCTACCAGCCGGGCCTCGAACACGTCGAGGGCGGCGACGTGCTGCTGCTGGCCCCGAACGTGCTGGCGATCGGTGTCGGCGAGCGCACCACCCCGGCCGGTGCCGAGCGACTCGCCCGCCGGGTCTTCGCCGCCGGGCTCGCCCACACGATCCTGGCGGTGCCGATCGCCCAGGAACGCGCCACCATGCATCTCGACACGGTGTGCACGATGGTCGACGTCGACGCCGTGGTGATGTATCCCAACATCGCCGACACCCTGCGGGCCTACCCGGTGACCGCCGGCTTCGACGGCGAGCCGGTGGTCGGCCCGTCCCGGCCGTTCCTGGACGCGGCCGCCGAGGCGATGGGCATCGACCGGCTCCGCATCATCGACACCGGGCTGGACCCGGTCACCGCCGAGCGCGAGCAGTGGGACGACGGCAACAACACGCTGG
>NZ_QHHV01000174.1:0-4570 GCF_003947245.1 Actinoplanes sp. ATCC 53533
ATTCTTGAGGTCAGCGGCCTGGTCGAGGTGCTGCACACCTACCCGACTGTGGACGAGGCCGTCACGGCCGAGGCGCCCGCGCTCGACTGAGTGGATCACCTGGTTTGTCGCTGACCCGCGTGGGAAACTGCTGGCCGGCGATCCCCGGCTCACGCGCAGGAGTGACTCTTGTCCATGTTCAAAGGCTTCAAAGACTTCATCATGCGGGGCAACGTCGTTGACCTCGCGGTCGGCATCGTCATCGGCGCCGCCTTCACCGCGGTCGTCACGGCGTTCACCAACGCCTTCCTCAAGCCGCTGATCCAGCTGCTGGGTGGCAACACGAGCGCCACGGCGGGCAAGTGGACCGTCGGCGCGGTGGCGTTCGACTACGCGACCTTCATCAATGCGGTCATCACCTTCGTGCTGACCGCGGCGGTGCTCTACTTCCTCGTCGTCTACCCGCTCAACAGGCTGGCCGAGCGCCGCAAGCGCGGCGAGGAGCCGCCGCCGGAGGCCCCGAGCGAAGAGGTCAAGCTGCTCACCGAGATCCGGGACGCGCTGGTGCGCCAGCAGGTCGCCCCGGGTGCGGTCAACGACATCCTGGGCCGCCACCAGCAGCAGGATCCACCGCGCCACTGATCTCGCAAAAGATCAACCCACCCAGCACTGTTCGAACAGATGTTCGATACAGTGCCGGGATGGAACAGCGTAAGCACTGGTGGAACGGCAGATGGGGCCGCGTCGCCCGCAAAGATGTCTACCTGCGGACGAGCGGTGACCAGTGGTACGTGGAGCAGCGCGCCGGCGGCTCCGAGGGCGTCTCACACTTCTTCGAATACGACAGCGAGGACGCCGCGCTGGACATGGTGCGGGCGTTGCTGGTCGGCCCCGACGAGTGGCGTGAGCTGTCGGTCCGCCCGCGAGACACCCGCTAAGCGGCCCGCCGCTCCCCGTCCTCGTCCGGCGTCGCCACGGCGGTGAGCGGACCGCGCGGCACGAGGCGCAGCCTGGGCAGGGCCGGCTCGGGCTCATCCTCGGCCGAGTCTTCGACGAAGTGCCAGCCGTTCCCGCCGGCCACCCGGTCGCCCGGTGGCCGTGCCGAGTCGCCGGCGACCCGCGACAGCGCGACCACGATCAGATAGCCGAGGATCACAAAACCGTGGCTGACCAGCCGCTCCGTGTCGACCCGGGCGGCCGAGAGGTCGTTGACCGAGAGCAGCAGCAGCATCCCGACGAACGCCGTCAGCATCGGCACCAGCCCGGTGGGCCGGCTGCGGCGCAGCGCGATGAAGAGGAAACCCGCCCCGACGGCGACGTTCCAGGCGGCCGATTCGTGCCACAGGTGCCCGGGCGTCGCGTCCAGCCCGGTATGCACGTGCGCGCCGCTGGCCCCGCCACCGACCTGCGCCAGGCCGAGGATGAGCTGCACGGCGCCGACCGCCGCCAGGGCCACGTACAGCGGCCCGGAGCCGATCCGTCGCCGCCTGCGGACCGGGGCGGGCGGCAGGGCGGCCAGGATGGCCGCGCTGAGGTCGGGCACCTCCGGCACGAGGCCCGTACGGGTCAGCCGGTTGACCGTGGCCGCCCGGTCGAGCCATTCCCGGCAGCCGGCACAGCCGGCCAGATGCTCCTCGACCCGGGGCCGATCAGCCGGGTCGTCCTCGCCGTCCAGCTGCGCGGACACCAACTCGCGCCACCGCTCACACGCCATATCCCCATAGTCGCCCACGGAGGGCGTCTGGTTCCCGCGGGTTCAGCGCAGGTCGGGCCGCTGCACGCTGGGGCCGCCCAACTGGCTGCCGGAGTTGCCCATCAGCCGCTTGCGTTCCCGGAATGCCCGCAGGTTCGCCGTGTTGCCGCAGGTGCTGACGTCGTGCCAGACCCCGCTGTTGTTACGCGAGGTGTCGAAGAACGCCGCCCGGCAGTCGGCGTTGTGGCAGAGCTTGAGCCGGGGCCAGAGGCCGGCCTGCTGGGCGAGCAGCGCCTCGGCCCACAGGGCCGACGCGAGCCACCGGGTGCCGCGGCCGCTGGGCACCATCCGCACCCAGCCGTCCGCGTCGGGCACCAGGCTGACCGGGACGTCGGCGGGCGGCAGGGCGCCGTCCGGCTCGGGATTCCGCCCGCCGGCGAGGATGACGCCCTCGAACGTGGCCCGCAGCCGGCGCAACGAGCGCAGGTCGGTCGACGACAGCAGGATGACGGGGGCGGGCAGGCCGGCCACCCGGGACCAGGTGCCGAGCGCGTCGGTCAGCCAGCGTTGCGCGTCGTCGGCGGCGCCCAGCAGGTCCGGCGCGTAGGACATGGTCCCGCGAGTGTTCACCAGATCCTGCAGGAGGGCGAGGCCGGCGGGCGCCTCGCGTACGCCGTGCCGGGCACTTGCCTTCCATGACATAGGCGAAGAGTACTTGTTTCTTTTTCACATCAGCATCCACCGGTCGCCTGATCATACGGTCCACGCAGCGTCTCCCGGCACTGACGCAGCGCTGATCATGATCAAATTGGAACTTAAATTAACTATTAGGACTGTTAACCTTGCGGGCCTACAGATCGATGAACAAAGATGTGAGCAGCGGCCGCCCCGTCCCGCAAGCCACTGCTTCCCCAAGGACATCACGTGGGTAGAAAACTGCTCGGACGCGCCCTCGCCGCCCTCACGCTGCTCGCCGCCGGCACCTTCGCTCCGGCCCCGCGCCCCGCCGATGCCGCCGCGGCGCAGAGCGCTTCCGACTCACCGCTCGCTGACCGCGCCGGCACCTCGCCCCCTCGGATCCGCCCTTGACGGGGCAACGGCCGCACTGAGAGGTTTTTCGCGTGTGACCATGGCGTAACGAGGGAGGCGTGGTGCGCAGAGCTCTGACGTATGCGGCGGTGGTGGTCGCCACCGCCACCCTGGCTGCCGGGTGCGACTCCGGCGGCTCCGATCAGGCTGCGGCGCCCACCTCCGTACCCTCGACGGCCCCGGCCTCGACCCCCGCGGCCGCGCCGCCATCGACCGAGCCGGCACCGACCGGGCCGACGGCTTCGCCGTCGCCGAAGCCGACCGCCTCGCCGAAGCCGCAGAAGCTGAAGGCCGGCGTCAAGGGCACCCGGGTCGTGGCGCTGCAGCAGCGCCTCACCGACCTCGGCTACTGGAACGGCAAGGCCGACGGCACCTTCGGCGGCCAGACCACGCAGGCGGTCTACGCGCTGCAGAAGGCGGCGGGCCTGACCCGCGACGGCGTCGTCGGGCCCAAGACCCAAAAGGCCCTGGACCAGGGGGTACGGCCGAAGGCCAAGAGCACGAGCGGCCGGGTCATCGAGATCAGCCTCAAGCGCCAACTGCTGATGGTCGTCGACGACGGCACGGTCAGTCAGGTCTTCAACACCTCGACCGGCTCGATGGAGCACTACGAGCAGAAGGGCCAGACCTATCTGGCGGACACGCCGAGCGGCAAGTTCCGGGTGTCCCGGCAGATCGACGGCTGGCGGCACGCGCCGCTGGGCCTGCTCTGGCGCCCGAAGTACTTCAACGGCGGCATCGCCGTGCACGGCGCGAACAGCGTGCCGCCCTACCCGGCCTCGCACGGCTGCGCCCGGCTGTCCATCTCGGCGATGAACTGGATCTGGAAGAACAACAAGATCCCGATCGACACCCGGGTCTGGGTGTATTGATCAGCCGTCGATCCGGGTGATGTTGCGGATCTTGTTGCTGGCGTCCAGCGCCGCGACCTTGTAGGCCTCCGACAGGGTCGGGTAGTTGAAGACCGCGTCGACCAGGTAGTCCACCGTGCCGCCGCAGCCCATCACGGCCTGGCCGATGTGCACGATGTCGGTGGCCGCGGTGCCGAAGACGTGCACGCCGAGCAGCCGGCCGTCCGCCGGCGAGACGAGCAGCTTCAGCATCCCGTACGAGTCGCCGACGATCTGACCGCGGGCCAGCTCGCGATAGCGGGCGATGCCCACCTCGAACGGGGTCGCGCTGTCGGTCAGCTCGTCCTCGGTCTTCCCGACGAAGCTGATCTCCGGAATCGTGTAGATGCCGATCGGCTGCAACTCGTGCATCTCGCGCACCGGCTCGCCGCACGCGTGCTGGGCCGCGAGCCGCCCCTGCTCCATCGAGGTCGAGGCGAGCGCCGGGAAGCCGATCACGTCCCCGACCGCGTAGATGTTGTCGACCGCGGTGCGGTAGCTGGTGTCCACGTCGATCCGGCCGCGCTTGTCCGCGCTCAGCCCGGCTGCTTCCAGCGCCAGGTCGTCGGTCTGCCCCTGCCGGCCGGCCGAATACATCACCGTGTCGGCCGCGATCTTCTTGCCGCTCTTGAGGATGCAGAGCGCGGCGGTCTGGTGGCGCTCGACGGCGGCCACCTCCTCGCCGAACCGGAACGTCACCGAGAGGTCGCGCAGGTGGTACTTCAGCGATTCGATGATCTCCTCGTCGCAGAAGTCGAGCATCTTGTCCCGCCGCTCGACGACGGTGACCTTGGTGCCGAGGGCGGCAAACATGGAGGCGTACTCCATGCCGATCACCCCGGCGCCGACCACGACCATGCTGCGCGGCACCTTGTCCAGGTTGATCACGCCGTCCGAGTCGACGATCGTCCGGTCGTCG
>NZ_QHHV01000175.1:0-9036 GCF_003947245.1 Actinoplanes sp. ATCC 53533
CCGCGCTGATCGTGCGGCTGCACGACCCGTCCGCCGGCCGGATCACCATCGACGGCATCGACCTGCGCGACCTGCGCCTGGCCGACCTGGCCTCGGTGGTCGGCATGGTGGGCCAGGAGACATACCTGTTGCACACCACCGTGCGGGAGAACCTGCGGTACGCCCGCCCGGACGCCACCGACGCCCAGATCGAGCAGGCCGCCCGGGCCGCGCAGATCCACGATGTGATCGCCGGTCTGCCGGACGACTACGACACGGTCGTCGGCTCCCGCGGGCACCGCTTCTCCGGCGGCGAGAAGCAGCGCATCGCCATCGCGCGGACCCTGCTGCGCGACCCCCGGATCCTGGTCCTGGACGAGGCCACCAGCGCCCTGGACACCTCGACCGAGCGGGCCGTACAGCGCGCCTTCGAGGAGCTGGCCCGCGGGCGGACCACGGTGACGATCGCGCACCGGCTGTCGACCGTGCGCGACGCCGACCAGATCGCCGTCGTGCACGAGGGCCGGATCCACGAGGCGGGCGACCACTCCAGCCTGGTCGCCTTCGGCGGCCGCTACGCCGCGCTCACCGGGACGAAGACCAGGCCCTACATCGACTGGTTCAGGTACGGGCCCAGGCGCACATGACCCGGTAGTGCGGCAGGTGCTGCCGATAGCAGGCGGCCAGGAACTCGTTGTTGGCTATCGTCTGCGCGTAGGTCCGGTGCGAGGAGGTGAAGCCGGAACTGTGCGCCGCCTCGCGATGCCATTGCCGGGTGCGGCTCCAGACCCGCTGATCACCGGGCTGCCAGGACAACGCCGACGCCAGGTACGGAATGCCGAGGTGCCGGCAGTAGCGCGCGACCGTACCGGCGGTGTCGGCGAGCAGGTCCTCGGCCTCGATGACCAGTGGCCGCTGCCCGGACGCGACCTGAGCCCGCCGGGCCAGGGCCACCTGGTGGCCGTAGCCGACCTCGGTGCAGGTCATGTCGGGGTTCATCGCGTAGTGGGAAGGGATCACCTGGCGCGGATCCCGAACGATGAAGGTGTGCACCCCGACCTCCGCGATCCGCTCGCCACCGCTGCCGAGGTAGTCGTATTCCGTCGTCTCCTTGACGAAGACCCGGCGCTCGCGGGCGCGTTCCTCCAACAGTTTGAGGAGCTCGTCGTGGCTGGTCGCGGTCCGTTCGCCGACGGGCGTGTGGCCCTGGACGACGATGCTGGAGAACGGTTCGTGGTAGACCTCGTGGTCTCCGCGTTCGAGCATCATGCGGAGAAAGGCCGTCGACATCGAGCGTGGCGTTCCCCAGAGGAAGACCAGATTCGACTCCTGCCGGCCGTTCACATCGCGGGCCGCGGGATCAGGCTCGCCGGCCGGATGTCCGGCCAGGACTCCTCGATGTAGCTCAGGCAGGCCTCCCGGCTCTCCTCCCCGAAGACCTTCCGCCAGCCTGCGGGCACATCAATCACCTCCGGCCACAAGGAGTGCTGGCCTTCGTGATTGACCAGGACGCGATAGCGGATGTCGTCGCGTTCGAACGGATTACTCATCGCAGTCAGCCTTTCGAAGGAAGCGCGGGGCGAATCTGCTCGGCCACCCGGGCGCCGATCATTTCCAGCACCTCCGCGCGGGCGAGCTGCCGATGCAGGTATTTGAGTGCCATGACGTCGATGCGGCCGGTGACGTACCGCTGCCACATCGGAGCGAAATACTCATCGGGCGTTCGAGCCGCCGCCGCCTCGACGAACAGCACGTCGCCGTCGAAGACGTTGAACTGGTGATTGTCGACCAGCTTGATCATGTGCTCGTAGAAGTCGACGATCGCCCGGCCCTTCTGCCGCATGAGGAAGGAGTAGGGGCCCTGGCGCTGACGCAACTGGTCGTACAGGTCGTCGCCGGTGAGCTGGGGTCGCTCCGCGACCGGGATGTCGAGGTCGAAGTGCCGGGCGACCGCGTTCAACCGCGCCACCTGGGTGATCCGGCGGTGCGGGGTCGGGCGCGAGTCGAGCATCGCCAGCAGCTCGACCCGAACGCCCGCGGCCTGCAGCTGGACCGCCATCTCGTGCACGATCTCCCCGCCGGCGCACAGGCCCAGCAGGTGATAGGGCCCTTCGGGCTGGACGGTCCGGATCTGCTCGACATAGTCGGCAGCCATCGCGGTCAGGGTGTCCGGCATCGCGTCGCCGGGGCGCAGGCCGCGAGCCTGGATGCCGTAGACCCCGACGGAGGCCGGGATGGCATTCACCAACGGGTAGTAGAGCCAGCTGAGCCCGCCCAGCGGGTGGACACAGAACAGCGAGGCGGTCCCGGTGTGCGGCCGCAACGGCACCACCACGTCCAGCGTCGAGTCCTCCGGTTTGGCGGCGACCCAGCCGGCCAGGTTCTTCGCGGTCGGGACGGCGGCCACCACGAGCGGGTTGACCTCGACGCCGAACTCCTCCCCGATAGCTAGGGCGAGCCGCTCAACCGTGTCCCGGTCGCCGCCGAGGTCGAAGACGTTGTCCTCGGGCGCCACCTGATCGACCCCCAGAGCGTGCGCGACCAGCCGCCGCATCCGCTCCTCGTCGTCCCCGCGCGGTTCGGCGGCGGGCAGCCGCGGCAGGTCGTCGATCCGGCGCGCCATATCCGCCAGCGTCGAGCTCTCGAAGACCGCGCGGAACGGAAGGTCCACCAGGAGCGCCGAGCGCAGCTGATTCACCATCTGCATCGCCAGCAGGGAATGCCCGCCGAGCGTGAAGAAGTTGTCATCGCGCCCGACTCGCGGCACCGCGAGGATCTCCGCCCACAAGCCGGCCAGCACCTGCTCGACCGTCCCCACGGGAGGATCGAACGGCCGCTCCCCGAGCACGACGCTCGGGTCCGGCAGGGCCTGGCGGTCCACCTTGCCGTTCACGGTCACCGGCAGGGCGTCCAGGAGCACGAAGACCGACGGCACCAGATGGTCCGGCGCCACCGCCGTCATCCCCCGGCGAAGCTCGATCGCGTCCTGGCCCTCGGCCACCACGTACGCCACCAGCCGCCGGTCGACGCCGCTGCCATGGACCAGCACCGCCGCCCGGTCCACTCCCGGCAGACCGGTCAGCGCGGCCTCGACGTCGCCCAGTTCCACCCGTACGCCACGGATCTTCACCTGGTCGTCGTCCCGCCCGAGGAACTCGACAGCCCCGTCGGCGCGGCGCCGGCCACGGTCACCGGTGCGATACATCCGCTCCCCGGGAACGAACGGATCGGCGACGAACCTCGCCGCGGTCAGTCCGGGCCGGTTGAGGTAACCCCGGGCCACCGGCCGGCCCGCGATGCAGATCTCGCCGGGCACGCCCGGCGGCAGATGCTCGGCGTACGGGCCGAGGACGTAGACCCGGGCGTTCGCGATCGGGTGTCCGATCGGCATGCTGCGCCCCTCGTCGCCCGGCCGGCACTCCCAGCTCGTCACGCCGATGGACGCCTCCGTCGGGCCGTACAGATTGTGGAGCCGGGTTTCCGGCAACGTCCCGAAGAAGCGGTCCCGCAGGCTCCGCGTCAGGGCTTCCCCACCCACGATGACGTTGCGCAGGCTGCCGCACCGGTCCGCGCCCGGCTCCCGCAGGAACGTCTCCAGCATCGACGGGACGAAGTCGGCGAAGGTGACCCGCTCCCGCTGGATGACGTCGACCAGATAGCGGCTGTCCCGGTGCCCGTCGGGCCGGGCCATGACGAGGGTCGCGCCGTTCAGCAACGGCCAGAACAGCTCCCACACCGAGGTGTCGAAGGTGAACGGGGACTTCTGGAGCACGTGCTCGCCGGCGCGCAGCTCGAACTTCTCGTTCATCCACAGCAGCCGGTTGTGGACCCCGGCCCGCACGTTCACCACGCCCTTCGGCGTGCCCGTCGAGCCGGAGGTGTACAGCACGTATGCCGGGTCCGCACCGGTCACCGGGACGCCGGGGTCGTGGGTCGGCTCCACGGCCAGGCCGGCGGCGGGATCGTCGACGCACAACAACCGGTCGCCGTCGCCGGCCACCCGATCCCGGGCGGCCAGGTGGGTGAGCACGACCCGCACCCCGGTGTCCGCGATCATCGCCGCCCGGCGGGCGGCCGGCAGATCAGGATCCAACGGTACGAACGCAGCGCCGGACTTCCACACCGCGAGTACGGCGGCCACCAGGTCGAAGCCGCGCTCCATGCTGACACCCACCAGCGTGTCGCGGCCGGCGCCCAGCCCGATCAGGCGGTGCGCCAGCTGGTTCGCGCGTCGGTTCAGTTCCCCGTACGCCAGGCTCCGGCCCTCGGATCGCACCGCGACCGCCGCCGGATCCCGCCGGGCGTGCTCCTCGATGAGTTGGTGCGGCCAGGGTCGCCCGGTCCAGTCCCGGACCGGCCCGGCGCTCTCCGCCTCGGCCGCCCCGGTCTCGTCCGCGCTCATCAGGGGCAGCCGCCCGATCGGCCGGCCGGGATCAGCCATGGCCGCTGCCAGCAGCCGGCCGAGGATGGCCACCATCCGCTCGGCCGTCTCGTGGTCGAAGAGGTCGCGGGCGTACGTCAGTTCGCCGCCCATCCCGGCCGGCCGGCCGTCGGCATCGACGAACTCCACGAACTGGAAGCTCAGGTCGAACTTCGCCGAGCCGGATCCGACCGCCATCCGCTGCAGCCGGACCCCGGCCAGGTCGAAGCGCGCCGAGCGGCCGACCTGCAGCGCCACCATGACCTGGAACAGCGGATGCCGGCCCGGCACCCGGGCCGGATTCAGCGCCTCGACCAGGCTCTCGAACGGCACATCCTGGTTGCTGAAGGCGGACAGATCCTGCTCACGCACCCGTTGGAGCAACTCCTCGAATGAGGGATCGCCGGTCAGATCGGCCCGCAGGACCATGGTGTTGACGAAGAAGCCGACCAGCTCCTCCAGCGCCTCGTCCACCCGCCCGGACACCGGCCAGCCGAGGGGGATGTCGGCGCCCGCACCGAGCCGGGACAGCAACGCCGCCACCGCGGACTGCACCACCATGAAGACGGTGGCGCCGTTGCGGCGCGCCAGGGCCGTCACGCCCTCGTGCACCTCGACCGGCACGGAAAGCGGCACCGACCTGCCGCGATAGCTCGGCTCGACCGGACGGGCGCGGTCGGCGGGCAGCGCCAGCTCATCCGGTACGCCGGCCAGCAGACCGGACCAGTACGCCACCTGGCTCGTGGCGAGCCGCACCGATTCCCGCTGCCAGAGGGCGAAATCGGCGTACTGCACGGGCAGCTCGGTCCATTGTGGTGCGCGCCCGGCACGGCGCTGGTCGTACGCCTCGCCGAGGTCGCGCATCAGCGGCTCCATGGACACGCCGTCCGCCGCGATGTGGTGCAGGACCAGCACCAGCGCGTGGTCGTCCGACCCCAGGAGAAGCAGGTGGGCCCGCATGGGGATGTCCACCGCCAGGTCGAACCTCCGCCGGACCAGCCGGTCCACGGCACCCTCGAGTCCGGCCGGCGCGGTCTGCTCCGTGACGAGCAGCGGGCCGGTCTCGGTCATCGGCAGGATCCGTTGCCGCGGCTGCCCGTCCACGAGCGGAAACACCGTACGCAGCGGCTCATGCCGGCGGACCACGTCGGCGACCGCGGCGTGCAGAGCCGCGAGGTCGAGGCCGCCGCTCAGGCGTACGACGACCGGAATGTGGTATGCCCCATCGCCCCCACGCAATTGCGCGGTCAGCCACATCCGCTGCTGCGGATAGGACAACGGCACGTGCGCCGGACGCACCTGGCGCCGCAGCACCGGCCGCGATCCTCCCTTGAGGACCGACACCCGCTCGGCCAGGTCGGCCAGGGTCGAGGTCTCGAACAGATCCCGCACCGGCAGTTCGACCCTCAGCACCGTACGGACGCGGTTCACGAGCTGCGTCGCCAGCAGCGAATGCCCGCCCAGGTGGTAGAAGTCGTCGTTGCGGCCGACCCGCGGCGCGCCGAGAATCTCCTCCCACAACCGGGCCAGGGTCTGCTCGACCATGCCCACCGGAGGCTCGTACTCCCGCTCGCCTCGCGCCACGCCCGGATCCGGAAGCGCCTTGCGATCCACCTTGCCGTTCGAGGTCAGCGGGAGCGCGTCCAGCATCACGAACACCGAGGGCACCAGGTGATCGGGGGCCACCGCCGCCATCCGCCGGCGCAGCAGCCCGGCGTCGAGCCCGCCGGTCACCACATATGCCACCAGCCGGCGGTCCATGCCCTCGCCGTGGACCAGAACTGCCGCCTGCTCCACTCCCGGCAGCTCCAGCAGCGCCGCTTGCACCTCGCCCAGTTCCAGCCGTACGCCGCGGATCTTGACCTGGTCGTCGACGCGGCCCTGGAACTCCAGCTGGCCGTCCGCCAACCGGCGGACCACGTCGCCGGTCCGGTACATCCGGTCGCCGGGCGCGCCGAACGGGTCTGCGACGAAGCGCTGCGCCGTCAGCGCGACACGGCCGACGTAGCCGCGGGCCACTCCGGCGCCGGCGATATACAGCTCGCCGGGTTTGCCGACCGGCTGCTCACGCAACATCTCGTCCAGGACGTACGTCCGGACGTTGTCGATGGGCCGGCCGATCGGTGGGGTGCCGCCGCCGGTCAACGGCTCGCTCACGGTGGCCGCGACGGTCGTCTCGGTGGGCCCGTAGGCGTTGAACATCCGGCGGTTGACAGACCAGCGGGCGACCACCGCGGGCGGACAGGCCTCCCCCGCGACCACCAGGGTCACCAGCTCCGGCAGGCCGCCGCCGTCCTCGACCGCGGGCAGCAGCGACGGGGGCAGCGTCACGTGCGTGACGCCCCGGTTCCGCACCGATTCCACCAGCGCCCGTCCCGGAACCAGCCGGGACCCGTCCGTCACGACCAGGGCCGCACCGGACAGCAGCGTCGTCCAGACCTCGGACACCGAGGCGTCGAAGCTGACCGAGGCAAACTGCAGGCGCCGCTTTCCCGGCCCCAGGCCGAGCACCGCTGCTTGCGCGCGAACCAGGTTTGCCACGTTGCGGTGCGTCACCACGACGCCCTTGGGCCGGCCGGTGGATCCCGAAGTGAAGATCACATACGCGGCGTGCGCCGACGACAGCGGCGTGTGTCGCTGCGCGTCCGACACGGCGTCCGCGGGGTATCCGGCGATCTCGTCCGCGGTCTTGGGATCGTCGAGGACCACCTCGGTGGCCCCGGACGACTGCCCGGACAGCCGCGCGGCGACCGTCGTCACCACGCACCGGACCCGCGCGTCCGCCATCATGAACTCGGCCCGCGAGGCGGGGTAACCCACGTCCACCGGCACATACATGCCGCCGGCCTTCACCACCGCGAGAGCGGCCACCACGAACTCGACCGACCGGTCGAGCCAGAGCGCCACCGCGACCTCGGGACCCACCCCCTGGGCGATCAGCAGCCGAGCCAGCCGGTTGGACCGCTCGTCCAGCTCCCGGAAGGACACCGAAGCGGCGTCGCCCACCACGGCCACCTCGTCCGCCCGAAGCTCCGCCTGGAGGGCGAACAGCTGCGCCAGAGTGCTGGAACCGTGCACTTTTGCCTCCTGCGAGTGACGCCTCGGCGGCCCACCAGTGCCGTGGTGATCGCCCGAGCGGTGTGCTGCACGACCGTCCTAATTAGGACGAGGCAGCACCACTCTGGCCCTGTCACAACATTCCTCGCAAGGTGCAATAAATCACGTAAATCGGAGTGCACAATAGAGCGTGCTGATCCGTCAGGCGCCGTCGAGAATCAGCCGCATCGGCTGCGGCGGCCCGGCCCGGCGACGCCACTCGGACGGATAGCCGAGCGACACCTCCTCGAAGCGGACACCGTCATAGCGGGTGGTTCGAGGGATGTGCAGGTGCCCGTACACGGCCACGACGGCGCGGTACCGCAGGTGCCAATCGGCGGTCAGTTCGGTGCCGCACCACTGCGCGAACGCCGGAAACCGCAGCGCGCGGGTCGGCCTGCGGACCAGCGGCCAGTGACTGACCAGCACGGTGCCCATCAGCGGATCGATCGCGTCGAGCCGCTGCCGGCTTTGCGCCAGGCGGTCCCAGCACCAGGACTGCCGATCGGGGAACGGATCCGGATGCAGCATCTTCTCATCGGTACAGACGACGCCGACGGCGTACGCCCGGTTCAGCGACTCCTCCTTGGTGAGGGTCCCCGGCGCCCGGAACGAGTAGTCGTACAGCTGAAACAACGGCGCCACGGCGACCGGCCCATCCGGGCCCGCCCAGATCGGGAAGTCGTCCTCCGGGGTGAGCACGCCGTTGTCCCGGCACATCCGCACCAGGGCCTCATACCGCGCGACGCCGCGCAGCTTGACCGGGTCACCGGGATGGGTCCACAGCTCATGGTTGCCCGGCGCCCAGATCACCGCGCCGAAGCGACCACGCAGCTCAGCCAGCGTCCGCTCGACGTCGGCGAACAACTCGCCCACATCGCCCGCCACGATGAGCCAGTCGCCGGCCGAGTCCGGCCGAAGCCGGTCGACCACGGATCGGTTCTCCACATGCGACACGTGGAGGTCACTGACTGCGAACAGTTTGCCCATATCTGAGCGATCATGTCGGATGCGCGCAACGATTTCGAAAGCCATCGATTTCCCGACACCAGAACTGCCCGCGGGAATCCGTCGTCGCGCCGGTCGACGAGCAGCCCGACAGGCTAGATTGCCCGGCATCACCAGCTTCGCCAACAGCCTGACCCTGCCGCGCAGTTCGGGGCCGAGCCGGCTTCGACCTGCTCCGAGGTGTCCACAACCAGCCGCTGGGCAAGGCAAGGAGACCATCGGCCAGGATCAGCAGAGTGACGACACCGTCATTGCGCCGCTTCGACGCGATCGAGGCCCGGCTCCGCTGAGCCGCTGAATGAACCTAGGCCGCCTCGATGAGATCCGCCAGGTCAACGCCTGCGTCCGCGAGGAGGCGCTGCAGGGTGCCAATCGTCAGGCCCTCGACCACGTTGTCGCCGTGGATCAGCCGGTACCACTCGGTCCGGCTTCGCGGCTGCCGGTAGACCTCGACACGCCACTCCCGGTCAGGCGTCTGCATCACCCGCCAGACGCTACCTGCGAACAAACCAGCAGGTCAGAGGCCCGAGCGA